>NZ_ASSI01000054.1:0-63500 GCF_000466765.1 Burkholderia sp. AU4i
CGCCGCAGGCTGCCGTGCCGGCAAGCACGGGCCTGCCGCCGTCGCTCGCCGGCTCCAGCGCGCCCCGCTTGCCGCTCGATGCCGGCGGCCATCTCGCGAAGGCGCGCGCGGTGCGGGATTTCTTCGACTACTGCCTGACCGCGCAGAGCGACCTGAGTGCGGCCGGGCTCGATGCGTTCGTCGTGCGCGAGATTGCCGCGCAGCTCGACGGTACCGTTGCGCAGGCCGAGACGCTCGACGTGTGGCACCGGTATCGCGCGTATCTCGACGCACTCGCGAAACTGCGCGATGCCGGCGCGGTCGACAAGTCGGACCTGGGGGCATTGCAGCTCGCGCTCGACCAGCGCGCGTCGATCGCGTACCGCACGCTCGGCGACTGGAGCCAGCCGTTCTTCGGTGCGGAGCAATGGCGGCAGCGCTACGACCTCGCGCGGCTGAAGATCGCGCGAGACCCCGCGCTGACGGATGCGCAGAAGGCCGAACGGCTCGCGGCGCTCGAACAGCAGATGCCGGCCGACGAACGCGCGGCGCAGCAGCGCGTCGACCAGCAGCGGGCGGCGATCGACCAGATCACGCAATTGCAGAAGAGCGGGGCGACGCCCGACGCGATGCGCGCACAACTGACGCAGACGCTCGGCCCCGAAGCGGCCGCGCGCGTCGCGCAGATGCAGCAGGACGACGCATCGTGGCAGAGCCGCTACGCGGACTATGCGGCGCAGCGTGCGCAGATCGAGTCGGCCGGCCTGTCGCCGCAGGATCGCGACGCGCAGATCGCCGCGCTGCGGCAGCGCGTGTTCACGAAGCCCGGCGAAGCCGTGCGCGCGGCGTCGCTCGATCGCGGGGCCGGCAGCACGCAGTGACACGGGCGGCGCGGGCGGCGCGGCGCATGACGGTCGTTATGCCGCGCGCGTGAGATCGCGAGGCAGGTGTTGCTCGATGGTATTCGCGAGCGTGTCGAACGCCGGCCGGATGCCTTCGTGCGCGACGCATGCATATCCGAGCAACAGGCCGCGCCGCGCGGTGTCGACGCTGCTGTAGTAGCTGGTGAGCGGGCGCACGATCACGCCCGCATCGAACGCGCTCTGCGTGACCGCGCGGTCGTCGCAGGCGTCGGGCAGGCCGAGCACGAGATGCAGGCCGGCCTCGTCGCCCATCACGGGCAGCGCGTCGCCGAAGCGCGCGCGGATCGCGTCGATCATCAGCTGCCGGCGCTCGCCGTACAGCGTGCGCATCCGTCTGACGTGCGAAGTCAGGTGGCCGTCCATGATGAATTCGGCGAGCACGGCCTGCTGCATCAACTGGCCCTCGCGATACAGCTCCGACAACCCGGTGCGGAACGTGTCGACCAGATGCTCGGGCACGACCATGTAGCCCATCCGCAGCCCCGGGAACAGCATCTTGCCGAGACTGCCGACGTAGATCACGCGGCCGCCGTCGTCGAGCCCCTGCAGCGACGCGAGCGGGCGGCTGCCGTAGCGGAACTCGCTGTCGTAGTCGTCCTCGATGATCCAGCAGCGGTGCTGTCGCGCGTATTCGAGCAGCATCCGGCGCCGTGCGAGGCTCATCACCATCCCGAGCGGGTACTGGTGCGACGGCGTGACGAGTACGAGCCGGGGCGGATGCTGCATGTCGCTGGCGCGCGGGTCGAGGCCTTCCTGGTCGACCGGCACCGGCGTCAGCGTGAGGCCCGCCGCCTGCAATACGCTTCGCACACCCCAGTAGCAGGGTTCCTCGACCCACGCGCGATCGCCGATGTCGGAGAGCAGCCGCACCGCGAGATCGATCGACTGGTGGATGCCCGTCGTGATGATCACCTGGTCCGGCGAGCACTTGACCGAGCGCGCGACGCGCAGGTAATCGGCGAGCGCGCGCCGCAACGGCCGGTAGCCGCCGCCCGGCGCATAGGTCAGCAGCTCGGGGTTCGCTTCCTTCCACAGCCGCGCCTGCAGGCGGCTCCACGTCCGGCTCGGGAACTCCGACACGTCCGGCACGCCCGGCATGAACGCACCCCATTGGCGTCGCGATACCCCCGCATGCTCGATCAGTTGCCGGCCGCGCATCGACAGGCCGCCCTGCGCGTCCGGCTGCGGCGCCGCATCGGCGCTCGACGGCGGCGGCGCGGCGCCCGGCACGTGGATCGCGGCGGCATCCGGCCGCGTGTCGGCCACATAGGTGCCGCTGCCGGTGGTCGTCAGCACGTAGCCTTCGGCGGTCAGCTGGTCGTACACGTGCAGCACGGTATTGCGCGCGATCGACAGGTCGGCCGCGAGCGTGCGGGAACTCGGCAGCTTCGTTCCTGGCCCCAATTCTCCGGTCAGGATGGCCTGCTGCATCCACTGCAGCAACTGCCGGTACATCGGCTCGGGTGAGCTACGGTCGAGACGGGCGGAGAGCCAGTCGGCGAGGATCACGGTATCCAAAGTGGTCCTACTAGTAATATTGAAATGGTTCCCTATTGTAGAACCGTGGGCGCCGTATAGTGGCTCGCATCTCAAAATCAATTGTCGCGAAGCAAGGGGACAGCCACGATGAAGTCCGATGATGTGATCGTCAGCTTTCGCGGCGTGCGGAAGACCTACGACGGCGAAACGCTGGTCGTCAAATCGCTCGACCTCGATATCCACCGCGGGGAATTCCTGACGCTGCTCGGGCCGTCGGGCTCCGGCAAGACGACCTGCCTGATGATGCTGGCCGGCTTCGAATTCCCGACCGGCGGCGAGATCCGCCTCGACGGCGAGCTGCTGAACAACGTGCCGCCGCACAAGCGCAACATCGGCATGGTGTTCCAGAACTACGCGCTGTTTCCGCACCTGACGGTCGAGCAGAACGTCGCGTATCCGCTGACCGTGCGCAAGCTGCCGGCCGCGGAGCGTGCGGAACGCGTCGCGCATGCGCTGAAGATGGTGCAGATGGAGCGCTTCGCGAAACGTTACCCGGCGCAACTGTCGGGCGGCCAGCAGCAGCGCATCGCGCTGGCGCGCGCGCTCGTGTTCGAGCCGAAACTGGTGCTGATGGACGAGCCGCTCGGCGCGCTCGACAAGCAGCTGCGCGAGCACATGCAGTACGAACTGAAGGCGCTGCACGAAAAGCTCGGCGTGACCTTCGTGTACGTGACGCACGACCAGGGCGAGGCGCTGACGATGTCCGATCGCGTCGCCGTGTTCGACAAGGGCATCGTGCAGCAGCTCGACACCGTCGACCGCCTGTACGAGTCGCCGTGCAACGAATTCGTCGCGAACTTCATCGGCGACAGCAACCGGCTGCGCGGCACCATCGCGCGCGTCGACGGCGAATTCTGCGAATTCCGGCTCGACGACGGCACGCAGCTCGTCGGCCGCCGCATCGGCGATGCGGCCGAGGGCGCGCCGGCCGTCGCGTGCATCCGCCCCGAGCGCATGAGCCTCGCCGCGCACGACGCGAACGGGCACGCGAACGGCGCGGCCGCCAACCGGTTGAGCGGCGAGGCGCGCAGCCTCATCTATTTCGGCGATCACGTGCGCATGCGCTGCGCGCTGCCGGGCCAGGACGAGTGCTTCGTGAAGGTGCCGCTCGGCACCGGCGCGCTCGATGCGTTCTCGCCCGGCGCACCGGTCGCGCTCGCGTTCGCACCCGAACACCTGCGCGTGTTCGCCTGAGCAGGGTTTTCCCCATTTTCCGCTGTACGTCGTCAACAACAACTGCCCACTTCCACCACGAGAGGAGAGGAACCACCATGAACCGAGCAAGCATTACCGCGCGTCGTACCGCGCTGGCACTCGCGCTCGCCGTCGTCGGCGTATCGGCATCGGCTGCCGAACTCACGGTCGTCAACTTCGGCGGCGCGAACGGCGACGCGCAGAAGGCCGCGTTCAACCAGCCGTTCGAGAAGGCGACCGGCAACAAGGTCACCGCCGTCGAATACAACGGCGAGCAGGCGAAAGTGAAGGCGATGGTCGAGGCGAAGCACGTCAACTGGGACGTGGTCGAAGTCGAGTCGGGCGACCTGAATCGCGGCTGCGACGAAGGGCTGTACGAGAAGCTCGACTGGTCGAAGATCGCGAAGAAGTCCGACCTGATTCCGGAATCGCCGCAGGTGTGCGGCGTCGGCTTCTTCGTGTGGTCGACGGCGCTGTCGTACAACGCGGACAAGCTGAAGTCGGCACCGACCGGCTGGGCCGATTTCTGGAACGTGAAGAAATTCCCCGGCAAGCGCGGCATGCGCAAGGGTGCGCGCTACAACCTCGAATTCGCGCTGATGGCCGACGGCGTCGCGCCGAAGGACGTCTACAAGGTGCTCGGCACGAAGGCCGGCCAGGACCGCGCGTTCAAGAAGCTCGACGAGCTGAAGCCGTATATCCAGTGGTGGGAAGCGGGCGCGCAGCCGCCGCAGTTCCTCGTCGCCGGCGACGTCGTGATGTCGACCGCATACAACGGCCGCATCGACGCCGCGCAGAAGGAAGGCAAGAACCTGAAGGTCGTGTGGAACGGCAGCATCTACGACCTCGACTACTGGGCGATTCCGAAGGGCTCGCCGAACAAGGCGCTGGCCGAGCAGTACATCGCGTACACGCTCACGCCGAAGCCGCAGCAAGGCTATGCGCAGCACATCGCGTACGGCCCCGCGAACATCGCGGCGATCAAGTCGCTCGACGCGAAGACACTCGCGAACCTGCCGAACTCGCCGGCCAACGGCAAGAACGCCGTGCTGGAAGACATCGGCTTCTGGACCGACCACAGCGACGAGCTCGAGCAGCGTTTCGCCGCATGGGCGACGAAGTAACCGGTCAGGCATCCTGAAGGTGCCCTGATGCAACCTGCCGCGCGGCGCGTCGATCGCGTCGCGCGGCTTTCCGCCGGAACGTGCCCGGCCGGAGAGAAACGTTGAATACGATGACGATCGCGTCTTCCTCGCCGTCGACCGCCGCGCTCAAGCGCGAGCTGAAGGCCGCCGAAGCCCGCAAGCGCACGATGGCGTTGCTGCTGGTCGCGCCGCTCGCGATTTTCCTGCTGCTGATCTTCGTCGTGCCGATCGGCACGCTGCTTACGCGCGCGGTGCAGAACCCGGAGATCGCGACCGCGTTGCCGAATACGGTCGTCGCGCTGTCGGGCTGGGACCGCAAGGCACCGCCGGCCGACGCCGCGTATGTCGCGCTCGCGGCCGACATGACGAAGGTGGCCGACAGCGAGGCGATGGGTGCGCTCGCGCGGCGCCTGAACACCGAGATTCCCGGTTATCGCTCGCTCGTCGCGAAGACGGCGCGCGCGATGCCGCTGAAAGGCGACAGCGATGCGGCACTGACGCCCGCGCAGACGCGCGCGAAACTGATCGACCTCGATGCGCGCTGGGGCGACGTCGCGTACTGGCAGTCGATCGCGAAGAACGGCAGCACCGTGTCGCCGTTCTACCTGCTCGCCGCGCTCGACCACAAGCAGGACGGCTTCGGCCACATCGTGCAGGCCGATCCGGACCAGTCGATCTATCTGGCGATCTTCGGCCGCACGTTCGTGATCGGCGTTGCCGTCACGCTGTTCGCGCTGCTGCTCGGCTATCCGCTCGCGTACTGGATCTCGACGCTGTCGGAGCGCCGCGCGAACCTCGTGATGATCCTCGTGCTGATTCCGTTCTGGACGTCGGTGCTGGTGCGCGTCGCCGCGTGGATCGTGCTGCTGCAGAGCGAAGGGCTCATCAACACGGCGCTGATCGGCAGCGGGCTGATTTCGCATCCGCTGACGCTGCTGTTCAACCGCGTCGGCGTGTACATCTCGATGACGCACATCCTGCTGCCGTTCATGATCCTGCCGCTCTACAGCGTGATGAAGTCGATTCCGCCGACCTACCAGCGTGCAGCCGTGTCGCTCGGCAGCCATCCGTTCGCCGCGTTCTGGCGCGTGTACGTGCCGCAGACCTACCCGGGCGTCGGCGCGGGCGCGCTGCTGGTGTTCATCCTCGCGATCGGCTACTACATCACGCCCGCGCTGCTCGGCGGGCCGAACGACCAGATGGTCAGCTACTACGTCGCGTACTTCACGAACGTGACGATCAACTGGGGCATGGCGTGCGCGCTCGGCGGGCTGCTGCTCGCGGCGACGCTCGTGCTGTACGCGGTGTACGGGCGCTTCACGCGCACGAACGTGAGCCTCGGCTGAGCGCCGCGCACAACGAAACGGGAAGGGGAATCCGACCATGAAACTCGCCAGGCCGCTGTTCGCGCCGCACATGTCGTTCGTCGAGCGCGCGTGGTACGTCGCGCTGCGCGTGCTCGTCGTGCTGACGCTGCTGTACCTGATCCTGCCGGTGCTCGCGATCGTGCCGCTGTCGTTTTCGTCGAGCACGTTCCTCGTCTATCCGATTCCGGGCTTCTCGATGCGCTGGTACGAGAACCTGATCGCGTCGGACGAGTGGCGGATGGCCGCGAAGAACAGCTTCATCGTCGCGCCGTCGGCCACCGTCGTCGCGACGGTGCTCGGCACGCTCGCCGCGATCGGTCTCACGAAGGCCGACTTCCGCGGCAAGGGGCTGCTGATGGCCGTGCTGCTGTCGCCGATGATCGTGCCGGTCGTCGTGGTCGGCGTCGGCATGTATCTGTTCTTCGCGCCGCTCGGGCTCGCGAACACCTACACGGGGCTGATCGCCGCGCACGCGGCGCTTGGCGTGCCGTTCGTCGTGACGACGGTCGCGGCGACGCTGCAGGGCTTCAACCAGAACCTCGTGCGCGCGAGCCTGTCGCTCGGCGCGAATCCCGTGTCGACCTTCTTCCGCGTGACGCTGCCGGTGATCGCACCGGGCGTGATGTCGGGCGCGCTGTTCGCGTTCGCGACGTCGTTCGACGAAGTCGTCGTCACGCTGTTCCTCGCCGGTGCGGACCAGACCACGCTGCCGCGCCAGATGTTCACGGGCATCCGTGAGAACATCAGCCCGACGATCGCCGCGCTTGCCACGATCCTGATCATCTTCTCGACGAGCCTGCTGCTTGCGCTCGAATGGCTGCGCGGACGCAATGCGCGGCGCGCGGTGAGCTGAGCGGGCGGGCTTGCCCCCCGGCACCCGAGTCGCCACGTGTCATGCGTGGTCGCGCATTGCTTTCATTTCGCTGACTGACGAGGCGGCCGCCTGCACGTTCGATGCGGCTCTGCAACAATACGGGGCGCGGCGGCGCGCGTTCCGTGCGGTGCGACCGGAACGCCGCCGCGAGTCCAATCCGCGACGCGGCGCAACGCGTCGCTCGTCAGCCGAGCCGTCATCTTGTCCGAATTCGCTACCCCCGCCGGCGCGCATGAGCCGGCCGTCAACTGGCGCGCGATGTCCGCCGTGCTGCTGGCCGTCGCGCTCGCGACGCTCGACACCGCGATCGCGAACACCGCGCTGCCCGCGATCGCCGCCGACCTGCATGCATCGCCGGCCGCGTCCGTATGGATCATCAACGCATACCAGCTCGCGATGGTCGCGACGCTGCTGCCGTTCGCGTCGCTCGGCGACATCGTCGGCCACAAGCGCGTGTATATCGCCGGGCTCGCGGTGTTCACGCTCGCGTCGCTCGGCTGCTCGCTCGCGTCGACGCTGCCGATGCTGACGGCCGCGCGGATCGTGCAGGGCTTCGGCGCGAGCGCGATCATGAGCGTCAACGTCGCGCTGATCCGCGGCCTGTTCCCCGCGCACCGGCTCGGGCGCGGCGTCGGCTTCAACGCGCTCGTCGTCGGCGTGTCGTTCGCGGTGGGGCCGACCATCGCGTCGCTGATCCTGTCGGTCGCCGCGTGGCCGTGGCTGTTCGCGGTGAACGTGCCGCTCGGCGTGTTCGCGCTGGCCGTGGCGATTCCGTCGCTGCCGCAGACGGCGCGCGGCAAGCACGTATTCGATCCGGTCGCCGCATTGTTCAACGTGATCACGTTCGCGTCGCTGATCTTCGCGCTCGGCGAATTCGCGCAGCGTGGGCCGCTTTCGATCGTGTTCGCGTCGGCCGCGGTCGCGCTCGCATTCGGCTGGCTGCTGATTCGCCGTCAGGCCGGGCACCCGGCGCCGATGCTGCCGGTCGACCTGTTTCGCCGGCCGGTGTTCACGCTGTCCGCGCTGACCGCCGTGTGCGCGTTCGCCGCGCAGGGGCTCGCGTTCGTGTCGCTGCCGTTCTATTTCGAAACCGTCCTGCATCGCAACGCGGTCGAGACGGGGTTCCTGATGACGCCGTGGTCGGCGATCGTCGCGCTCGCCGCGCCGATCGCGGGGCGCTTGTCGGACCGTTATCCGCCGGGGCTGCTCGGCGCGATCGGTCTGGCGTTGCTGAGCGCGGGCATGGTGTCGCTCGCCGCATTGCCGGCGGCGCCGGGCGTGATCGACATCGGCTGGCGGATGATGCTGTGCGGTGCGGGCTTCGGCTTCTTCCAGTCGCCGAACCTGAAGGCGCTGATGTCGAGCGCGCCGCCCGAGCGCAGCGGCGGCGCGAGCGGGATCATCGCGACCGCGCGGCTGATCGGGCAGGCGACCGGTGCTGCGCTCGTCGCGCTGTCGTTCGGGATCGCGGGGCGCCACGGGCCGACGCTTGCTTTGATGCTCGGTGCGGGGTTCGCCGGGGCGGCGAGTGTCGCGAGCGGGTTGCGGCTCTTTGCGCCGTCGCATCGGGCCGGCGTGGCGGCGGCGACCACCGAGCGCGTGAGCGAGCGCGCGGCGGAATAGGCAAGGGCAAGTCACGAGCCGGTGCGCGGCAACCTGCCGCCGCGCACCGGCCTTCAGGCTTCGCTCAGAACCCGCCCGACTTGATCAGCTGGTTGAGGTTCGCGATGTTCAGGCTGCCGAAACCGGTCGTGTAATCCCAGCCGGTGCCTGCGTTGTAGCCATACCCCTGATAGCCGTTGTTCCCCGACACGACGTCGTAGCGCACGAGCGACGGACGCGACGGAATGTCCGCATAGAAATTGCCGGCCGGGAAGCCGAGGCCCGTGCCGTTCGCCGCGAGCAGGCGTGCCCAGAGGCCCGTGAAGATCGGCGCGGCGAGGCTCGTGCCGCCGATCTGCTGCAACTGGCCGTAGTTGTAGATGTACGCGCCGGTGCTTTGCGCGGCGTCGAACGACACGTCCGGCAACTGGCGGTTGCTGCCCGACTGCCACGACGGTGCGGGCAGGATCGTGCTGACGCCGCCGCCCGTCGCCCACAGCTTGCCGTTGCCGTCGAGCCCTTCGTTCCACACCGTCTCGTTCGAGAACGCACCCGACGACGTCGTATAGAGCGTCGTGCCGCCGATCGCGAGCACGTGCGGCGATGAAGCCGGCCACGACACCGTGTAGTTCGAGCCGTCCGGATAGCCACGGTTGTTGCACTCGTACACGCCTTCGTCGCCCGACGACACCGAGAAGGTCTGGCCTTGCGCCGCTGCCGTCGTGAAGATCTGTTCCTCGGCGTCGAGCGTGCCGTCCGCGTTTGCGTCGGTTTCGCACCAGCCGAGCGACACGTTGATCACCTTCGCGGTGTTGTCCGACACCGCGCGGTTGAACGCCTGCGTGAGGCCCGTGTTGCCGCTGGCGTTGAGGTCCGCCATGTAGAACACGAGCTTGCCGACCTGGCCGCCGGCCGAGCCGACGATCGACTGGCTGTCGAGATCCCATTCACCCTGGCCGTCCTGGTCGTCGGTGTAGCTGCCGCCGGAGCCGTTGGTCTTGACGGTCTGCGTCGAGACGGTGCCGTAACCGTTGCTCGACGTGAACTGCTTCAGGTCCTGCAGCGTCTGCGACACGCCGCCGATCGTGATGATGCCGACGGTGACACCGGCTGCGGTCGGCACGCCGGTCGCGTTGTAGAGGCCCGGGAATTCCTTCGGATAGTGGCCGGTCGCCGTGCCGGCCGCGAGCGCCTGCGGCTTCGACACGTTGCCGATGCGCAGCAGCGGCCGCGCGCGTGCGACGCTCTGCAGCCCGAGCACCGAGCCGACCACATCGCCGAGCGCGCGCGGCACCTGCGCGGTCGACGTGTTGGCGAAGCCCGAGCGGCCCGCGTATTCGAAGTGCACGAGCGACGTGTTGAATGCGGTCTTCACGGTGCCGGCCGTGCCGCGTGCGGACACCAGCAACCGGTTCGGTGCGACCTCGACGTTCACGAAGCCGCTCTTGTGCAGATAGTCGACGACCGACTTCACCTGCGCATCGGTCGGCGCGTAGTTGGCGAGGAACTGCTCGTGCGTGAGGTACTGGCGGTAATGCGCGCTGCCGGGCCGGTTCACGTCGCGCGCCAGTTGCTTGAGCTGCGCGGCATTGCGCAGCTTCAGGCTGACGACGACGTCGGTCGTTTCGCCGGCCGCGAGTTCGAGCGACGGCGCCGCACTGCGCGCCATCAACTGCGGGCCGGTCAGAAAGGCCTTCGTATGAGTATCGACCCAGTCCGTCGCCGCATGCGCCGCAGCGGCAGCGAACACGAGGGGGGCCACGCACGCAAGGCGGCGGGGCGACGGCAGGGGCAGGGCAAACCAGGCGTTCCTTTTCATCGGGAGTCCTTTTTAGGAGAGACGACGTTGCTGGAGCCCTCGACCCTTGTGGGGTCGCGAGCGGTGACGAGCGTAGGGCGTCGCTACCGTTCAGGTAGCTGCCAGTTTCCATAGCTGTCAGTTCTGACATCGGGGTGTGGGTGTGCACGCGCAGCGTCGTATGCGCAGGCGATCGTGGGCGTGGCGAACGGAACCGGTTCGCGGCACGACGGCGCGGCAAAGCGCGACGTTCGCACGCACGAGTCGCTCGTCGCCGCGCCGGAACGTGCGCGATCGCGGAGTGGATCGACGCGTGAACGCGTGGCATGCGACCGGTCGTTGCCGCATGCCGCGTCGCACTATGTGGTCAAACGAAGCGATGCGGCAGGAACGGATTCGCGCGTGCACAAGAAACGGGCCGGTCGAACGCAAACGTTTCCCGAACTGTGGAACAGCGCGTCGGGCAGTCTTGCAGGCGGCTTTCGGATCGCGTGTCGCCCATGCGGATTAGATGAAACACTCGAATCCGGGGCGCGCGTGCGTGCCGGTGGGTGAGCGGCAGAACCGCACCGGATTGCACGACGCGGCTCGTGAAATTCCGCCTTGACGCGCATCGATCGGCGGCTATCCTTCAATCCATAACCAGCGAGTTATGAATTTTGAACGACATGCAGAACACACACGACATGCTTTTCAGAACCCTTGCCGATCCCACCCGCCGCGCGCTGTTCGAGCGGCTGTGCGCGGACGGCGAGCTGACGGTTGCCGCGCTGACGGCCCATGCGGGTGTGTCGCAGCCGGCCGTGTCGAAGCATCTCGGTGTCCTGAAGCAGGCCGGGCTCGTGAACGACCGTCACGAAGGCCGGCAGACGCACTACAGCGCACAGCCGCAAGCGCTGGCCCCGCTGATCGACTGGACGAGCCAGATGGCAGGTTTCTGGCAGAACCGGTTCGACGCCCTCGAAGATCTTCTGAAAAGGATCGACCAGTAATGAACCAGACCACCACCGAAACGCGTTCCGTCGTCGTCGACCGCGAGCTGCCGCATCCGCCGGAGAAGATCTGGCGCGCGCTCACGCAACCGCACCTGATCGAGGCGTGGCTGATGAAGAGCGACTTCGAACCCGTCGCGGGCCGCGCCTTCAGCTTCCGCGCCGACTGGGGCTCGGTCGACTGCACGGTGCTGACGATCGAGCCGCCGCGCGTGCTGTCCTACACGTGGGCCGCGTACGGCCTCGAAAGCGTCGTCACGTGGACGCTCACGCCGACGCCGGCCGGCACGCACCTGCGGATGGAGCAGGTCGGCTTCCGCACGGACCAGGAGCAGGCGTACCGCGGCGCGCAGCACGGCTGGGTGCGGTTCCTCGAGTCGCTCGAACAGGTGCTGGCGCGTCCCGACGAAGGCACGGAGGCCCGCGCATGAACGCAACGGACCTCACGCCGTCGGAGCGCATCGACGCGCTGATCGCCGGCATCGCCGACTGGCGCGGCCCGCTCTTTGCCGACCTCCGTCAGACGATCCTCGCCGCCGACGACAGCATCGTCGAGGAATGGAAGTGGATGGGCAGCCCCGTATGGTCGTGCGACGGGATGATCGCGGTGGCGAACGCGCACAAGGGCAAGGTGAAGCTGACCTTCATGCATGGCGCGCATCTGCCCGATCCCGGCGGGCTGTTCAACGACGGCCTGGACGGCAATGCGCGGCGCGCGATCGACTTCTTCGAAGGCGACCGGCTCGACAAGCGAGCGCTGAAGACCCTCGTGCGCGCGGCGATCGAATACAACCGCACCCACTTGAAGAAGAACGCACGGGGAGCGGGCGCGAAGGCGCGCGGCGACAAGGCGGCGTGACGAGCCTGACAATCGGCAACATTGCGTGACGCGAACAGGCAAAAAAAAGCCCGACACGAGGTCGGGCATCCAAATCGGCCGCAACCGCCCGCGAGGCGGCTGCGGCACCTGCAAAAGCAGGGCGCTTACGCTGCGAGCAGCGAGCGCAGCACGAACGGCAGGATACCGCCGTGCTTGTAGTAGTCGACTTCGATCGGCGTATCGATGCGCAGCAGGACCTGCACGCGCTGCGTTTCGCCGTTCTTGCGGTTGATCACGAGCGTGACGTCCTGCTGCGGCTTGAAGTCGTCGCCGAGGCCTTCGATGTCGAACGTCTCGTCGCCGGTGATGCCGAGCGACTGGACGCTGTCCGAGCCCTTGAACTGCAGCGGCAGCACGCCCATGCCGACCAGGTTCGAGCGGTGGATACGCTCGAAGCTGCGTGCGATCACGGCCTTCACGCCGAGCAGCTGCGTGCCCTTCGCGGCCCAGTCGCGCGACGAGCCCGTGCCGTATTCTTCGCCCGCGAACACGACGGTCGGCGTGCCTGCTGCGACGTACTGCATCGCTGCATCGTAGATCGACTGCTGTTCGCCGCTCGGCTGGTGGATCGTCAGGCCGCCTTCGACGCGCGTGCCGTCCGCCTTCGCCGGGATCATCAGGTTCTTGATCCGGACGTTCGCGAACGTACCACGCATCATCACGTCGTGGTTGCCGCGGCGCGAGCCGTAGCTGTTGAAGTCGGCCTTCTGCACGCCGTTTTCCTTCAGCCACTTGCCCGCCGGCGAGTCTTCCTTGATCGAGCCTGCCGGGCTGATGTGGTCGGTCGTGACCGAGTCGCCGAAGATGCCCAGCGCGCGCGCGCCCTTGACCGTCGGGATCGATGCAGCCGGTTCCATCGAGAAGTCGTTGCCGAAGAACGGCGGCTCGGCGATGTAGGTCGACTTCGGCCAGTCGTAGACCTGGCCCGATTCGCCCTCGATCTTGCTCCAGAGGTCGCCCTTCTTGGTCAGCTTCGAGTAGTTGTCCTCGAACTTCTTCGGATCGAGCGCGAACTTGAGCAGCGCGTGGATTTCGTCGCTCGTCGGCCAGATGTCGCCGAGGTAGATGTCGCGGCCGCCCTTGCCCTTGCCGACCGGCTCGGTCATCAGGTCGCGCGTGATGTTGCCGGCAATCGCGTATGCGACGACGAGCGGCGGCGACGCGAGGAAGTTCGCGCGGATGTTCGGGTGGATACGCGCTTCGAAGTTACGGTTGCCCGACAGCACGGCTGCCGCGACGATGTCGTTCTTCGTGATCGCTTCGTTCAGCTCCGGCGTCAGGTCGCCCGCGTTGCCGATACAGGTCGTGCAGCCATACGCCGCGACTTCGAAACCGAGCTTCGACAGGTAGGGCAGCAGGCCCGTCTTCGTCAGGTATTCGGTGACGATGCGCGATCCCGGCGCGAGCGAGGTCTTGATCTTCGGATCGACCGTGAGGCCGGCCTCGACCGCCTTCTTCGCGAGCAGGCCGGCGGCCAGCAGCACGCTCGGGTTCGACGTGTTCGTGCACGACGTGATCGCGGCGATCAGGATGTCGCCGTTCTTCACGTCGACGCCGTTGCTCGTCGTGTATTGCGTGCCCAGGTCGTCCGCCTTCTTCGCGAAGCCGTTTTCCGCGACCGGCTTCGAGAACAGGTCGGTGAACGTCGACTTGACGTGGCCGATCTCGATGCGGTCCTGCGGGCGCTTCGGGCCGGCCAGCGACGGGGCGACCGTCGTCAGGTCCAGCGTCACGACCTTCGTGTAGTCGATGTCGCCGGCCTTCGGGATGCCGAACAGCTTCTGCGCCTTGAAGTAGTTTTCGAACGCGGCGATTTCCGCCTTCGTGCGGCCCGTGCCTTCGAAGTATTCGATCGTCTTTTCGTCAACCGGGAAGAAGCCCATCGTCGCGCCGTATTCCGGCGCCATGTTGCCGATCGTTGCGCGATCCGGCAGCGACAGCGACTTCGTGCCTTCGCCGAAGAACTCGACGAACTTGCCGACGACCTTCTCCTTGCGCAGCATTTCGGTGATCGTCAGCACCAGGTCGGTGGCCGTCACGCCTTCGCGCAGCTTGCCCTTCAGCTCGACGCCGACGACGTCCGGCGTCAGGAAGTACACCGGCTGGCCGAGCATGCCGGCTTCCGCCTCGATGCCGCCCACGCCCCAGCCGACCACGCCGATGCCGTTGATCATCGTCGTATGGCTGTCCGTGCCGACGAGGGTGTCCGGGTAGTACACGGTGTCCGCGCCGTCGGCCTTCTTGTGCACGCCGCGCGCCAGGTATTCGAGGTTCACCTGGTGGACGATGCCGACGCCCGGCGGCACGACCTTGAACGTGTCGAATGCCTGCATGCCCCACTTCATGAACTGGTAGCGCTCGTTGTTGCGCTGGAATTCCAGTTTCATGTTCAGGTCGAGCGCGTCCTTCTGGCGGAAGTAGTCGATCTGGACCGAGTGGTCGACGACGAGATCGACCGGGACCAGCGGCTCGATCTTCTTCGGGTTCTTGCCCGTACGCTCCGCGACGCCGCGCATGGCCGCGATGTCGGCGAGCAGCGGCACGCCCGTGAAGTCCTGCAGCACGACGCGCGACACCACGAACGGAATCTCGTCGACGCGCTTCGCGGTCGGCTTCCAGTTCGCGAGCTGCTCGATGTGCTCTTCGGTGATCTTCTTGCCGTCGTAGTTGCGCAGCACGGACTCGAGCACGATACGGATCGACACCGGCAGGCGTTCGATCTTCGTCTTCAGTTCCTTGCCGAGCTGCGGCAGCGAGTAGAACTTGCCTTTGCCGGAACCGCTGTCGAATTCCTTGAGGGTCTTGTGGAGATTGTGGGCCATGGTGATTTTCCTGGGTTTAAGGCTAGGAAACTACGTGTCCTGTAAATGACGGCTATATCACATACAAGTCGACGTACTCATCGACCGGCATCGCTTCGAGCTTTGCCTGGTCCAGCGACACGTCGAGAATCGCTTGTTGCTGCTTTGCCGGGAAGCGGCGGGCAAGGTTGGTCCTGAACTTCTCGACCAGGAGCGGGATGCCTTCCGCACGCCGCCGCCGATGGCCGAGCGGGTATTCGACCGCCACCTCGGCAAGCTTCGACCCGTCCGTGAACTCGATCGTCAGTGCATTCGCGATCGAGCGCTTGTCCGGGTCGTGGTAATCCTTCGTGAACTGCGGATCCTCGACGCAGACCGTTTTCGCGCGCAGCGCGTCGATGCGGGGATCGGCGGCGGCCGAGTCTTCGTAATCGGCCGCGGTCAGCCGGCCGAACAGCAGCGGCACGGCGACCATGTACTGGATGCAGTGGTCGCGGTCGGCCGGATTGGCGAGCGGGCCCTGCTTGTCGATGATGCGGATCGCGGCCGCATGCGTGCGGATCGTGATCCGGCTGATGTCGTCGGTCGTGCGGCCCGCGGCGGCGAGCTGCGCATGCAGCTGCAACGCGGCCTCGGCGGCCGTCTGCGCGTGGAATTCGGCGGGGAACGCGATCTTGAACAGCACGTTTTCCATCACGTACGTGCCGTACGGGCGCTGGAAGCGGAACGGCTTGCCGTCGAACAGCACGTCGTAGAAGCCCCAGGTCCTGGCGGTGAGTGCCGACGGGTAGCCCATTTCACCCGTTTTCGCGATCAGCGCGAGGCGCACCGCGCGGGAGGTCGCGTCGCCGGCCGCCCATGATTTGCGCGAGCCCGTGTTCGGCGCGTGGCGGTAGGTGCGCAGCGCCTGGCCGTCGACGAACGCGTTGGACACCGCGTTGATCAGCTCGTCGCGCGTGAGCCCGAGCAGCCGGCCGACGACGGCCGTCGATGCGACCTTCACGAGCAGCACGTGGTCGAGCCCGACCGCATTGAACGAATTCTCGAGTGCGAGGCAGCCCTGGATCTCGTGGGCCTGGATCATCGCGACCAGCACGTCGCGCATCGTGAGCGGCTTCCTGCCGGCCGCGACGGCCGTGCGGGAGAGCCAGTCGGCCGTCGCCAGGATGCCGCCGAGATTGTCGGACGGATGGCCCCATTCGGCGGCGAGCCAGGTGTCGTTGAAGTCCAGCCAGCGGATCATCGCGCCGATGCCGAACGCGGCCTGGACGGGATCGAGCTGGAAGGACGTGCCGGGCACCTTCGCGCCGTTCGGCACGATCGTGCCGGGCACGACGGGGCCGAGCAGCTTGGTGCAGGCAGGGTAGGACAGCGCCTCGAGTCCGCATCCGAGCGTGTCGATCAGGCAATGACGCGCCGTCTCCAGCGCGAGCGCGCTGTCGATGCCGGCATTCAGCACGTAGTCGACGATATCGACGAGTACCGTATCCGGAGCAGGGCGGACGTTGGAGACCGGGGCGGACATCGAGGGGCCGATGGGAACGCGCTTAGTTCGTTGCCGGCTTCAGCTCGTTCGACTGCGTCGGTGCCGGCGTGCCTTGTGCCATTTCCGGCGTCACGCATTCGTCCGCGAGGCGCTCGCCGCCGTTTGCGTCGGAGAACAGCATCGCCTTGGTCGGGATCACGATCAGCTTGAAGCCTGCTGCCGGATCGTAGAACGTGTCCGCGCCCGTCGTCGTGGCCTGACGCGGCAGCTTGTAGTTCTTCTTCGCCCAGTGAACCGTGACCACCTGGTCGCGCTTCATGTCACCGGCGAGGTCGAACGACAGACCTTCCTTGCAGGACCACTTGACCGCGCCGTCCGGTACCGGATCGACCTTGGCTGCGGCGCGTGCCTGTGCCTTCTTGCTGCGCGGGATGATGCGCTTGGCCGGCGCCGGGCGCTTGGCCGTTGCCTTCTTCGCGGTCGTCGTGGTCGCACCCTGGGCAAACGCGCTCGGAGCCGACACCAGCATCGTGGCGGACAAGGCGCCGATGGCGGTAGCGATCAGGAGTTTCTTCATGGAGTCAGAACCTTTCGATAATCAGTTGACAAGGGCCGGCAATCGAATTGCCGGCCGGTTTGAAACTGCACGCGCCCCGAAAGCGCGCAGCGGCCGCTATTTTCACCTATTTGGCCGCGTCCATATCAGGTTTTCGGGCTCCGTTACGTTTTTTGTCGTTTCGCAAACCTCTATCCGGTTCGCGTGTCGTCGAATGCATGAAACTCGTGTATCGGCGGCCGCCGCGCGCTTACGGCGCGCTGCCCGCGGCGGCCGGGCCGAACAGCGGCGCGGCCTCGGCCGGTACGGGCTGGCCGGTGGCCCGCGCGCGGCGCAGCACCGACCAGTAATACCGGTAGCTCGCGCGATCGTGCAGCGTGTCACCGTGGCGTGTCGGTCCCCAGTCGGCGGCCTGCGCGGCCAGCAGGATCTCGGCGGCCAGCGCGACCTCGTCGGTACGCGGTGCGAATGCGTCGACGATCGGCCGGATCTGCGCGGGGTGGATGCTCCACATCCGCGTGAAGGCGAATTCGTCGCGCGCGCGGCGTGCATCGGCGGCGACGACGCTCATGTCGCGCACCTCGGTCGTCACGTTGTGCGACGGCGTCTTGCCGTGCGCGTGGCAGGCCGCGGCGATTTCCAGCTTCGCGCGGCGCACGAGCGGGTGCTCGAACTGGCCGGGCGAGCGCATCGCGGCATCGGGAATCGCGCCATGGTGCGCGGAGACGAAATCCATCAGCCCGAAGCTCAGCGTGCCGACCGTCGGCAGCGCGGCGAGGGCGGCCGCCTGCGCGAGCGCGCCGTGCGTCTCGACCAGCACGTCGACCGGGATCGGCTGCGCGATGCCGAGCTCGCGGCGCGTGCCTTCGATGAACGCGGTCATTTCGGCTGCGTCGGCGGCACTCGCGATCTTCGGGAGCGTGATGTAGGCGGGGGCGCGCGACGCGCGCAGCACGATGCGCACGTCGTCGCGCCAGTGCGGATGGGAAAAGTCGTGGATGCGGACGCCGACGCGGCCAAAGCGGTTTTCGTCGCTGCCGAGCATGTCGGCGACGAGTGCCGCGTGCGCGGCTTCCTGGCCGACGGCCGCGCCGTCTTCGCAGTCGAGCGTGATGTCGAACACGGGGCCCGTTTCGGCCTGCAGCGCGAGCGACTTGCGCATCAGCTTTTCGCTGCCCGCGTAGTGATCGCAACAGGGCAGGATCGCGGGCGGGGACGCCCCGTCGTACAGCACTTGTGCAGGAGTGAGCGCGGCCATCTCGTCTACGTCAGGGAAGCGGGTCAACGTGGAGAAAATCGGATTCGGGCGCGTTCTGGGCCCGTGCGCGCGGGCGCGGGGCGGCAAAACGGGCGCGGATCCGATCGTTCGGCCGGGCCGGCGGCTGGCGCCGGCCCGGGCCGGAACCGGGCGGCCCGAGAGCCGCCCGGCAAAGGCACGTGATGCTTAGTTCTTCAGCAGGTGGGCAACGCCATCGCGCTCTTCGAGCAGCTCGGCCAGCGTGCCGTCCATCTTCTCGCGCGAGAATGCGTCGATTTCCAGGCCTTCGATGCGCTTGTACTCGCCGTTTTCGCACACGACCGGCACGCCGTAGATGATGTCTTCGGGGATGCCGTACGAGCCGTCCGACGGGATGCCCATCGTGACCCACTTGCCGTTCGTGCCGAGGACCCAGTCACGCACGTGGTCGATCGCCGCGTTGGCTGCCGACGCTGCCGACGACAGGCCGCGCGCTTCGATGATCGCCGCGCCGCGCTTGCCGACGGTCGGGATGAACGTGTCACGGTTCCACACGTCGTCGTTGATCAGTTTCAGCAGCGATTCGCCTTCGGCGGTCGCGAAGCGGAAGTCGGGGTACATCGTCGGCGAGTGGTTGCCCCACACGGCGAGCTTCTCGATCGAGGCGACCGGCTTGCCCGACTTCGCTGCGAGCTGCGACAGCGCGCGGTTGTGGTCGAGGCGCAGCATCGCCGTGAAGTTCTTCTTCGGCAGATCCGGCGCCGACTTCATCGCGATGTAGGCGTTCGTGTTCGCCGGGTTGCCGACGACCAGCACCTTCACGTCGCGGCTGGCGACTTCGTTCAGCGCAGCGCCCTGAACCGTGAAGATTTCGGCGTTCGCCGACAGCAGGTCCTTGCGCTCCATGCCCTTCGAGCGCGGACGTGCGCCGACCAGCAGTGCGACGTCGGCATCCTTGAATGCGACCTTCGGATCGTCGGTGATCACGACGCCCGCCAGCAGCGGGAACGCGCAATCGTCGAGTTCCATCACGACGCCTTTGACGGCGGCTTGGGCTTGCGGGAGGTCGAGCAGTTGCAGGATGACCGGCTGGTCCTTGCCGAGCAGGTCGCCGTTCGCGATGCGGAACAGCAGGGAGTAAGCGATTTGACCTGCGGCGCCGGTGACGGCAACGCGCTTTGCGGGCTTAGCCATTGAAAATCTCCAGGACGGGTGAAGCGTTGGACGCTAGCGAAAACGCCATTCTATGCGCGTTGTGCGAAGCGTTGCATTGAAGCAGGGCGGAGGACTCGCGATGGCAGACGCGGTGAACCTGGAGACGGCCGTGGCACGTAGCCGGGGACGCGCTTTTGCACCCGCGAACCCTTGCTCGACCGGGAGTGTAGGAGCCGTCACGCGCAAAGTCAAACGGTATCATATGTCTTATATAAGACAGATGTTTTGCGGAAATTGAGTGGACGAAAAAGTGCGGTTTGTGATGAAATGCGCGCCATGACATCGAACCAGGCGAATACCGCGAATCAGACCGGCGCAGGCGGCCCAGGGCAGCCGGGCGCGAGCGATCCCGCGCCTTCGCCTGCGGCGCCGCCGTCGCCGACGTTCAGCCCGTTATACCAGCAGATTAAGTCATTGATCACGCAAAGTCTCGAATCCGGTGAATGGAAGCCGGGCGAGATCATCCCGAGCGAGGTGGAGCTCGCGGCCCGCTACAAGGTCAGCCAGGGCACCGTCCGCAAGGCGATCGACGAACTGGCCGCGGAAAACCTCGTGGTCCGGCGGCAGGGTAAGGGTACTTTTGTTGCGACGCACAATGAAGATCGCGCGCAGTTCCGCTTCCTGCGCCTGCTGGCCGACGACGGTGCCGAGCATCCGCACGTGAGCCGCCTGCTCGAATGCCGGCGCCTGCGCGCGCCGGCCGAGATCGCGCGGCAGCTCGACCTGAAGCCGGCCGATCCGGTCGTGCAGGTGCGCCGCCTGCTGGAGTTCGAGAACGAAGTGACGGTGCTCGACGAGATCTGGCTGCCGGGCGCGATGTTCCGCGGGCTCACGTTCGAGCGGCTGAGCGAGTACAAGGGGCCGCTCTACGCGATGTTCGAGACGGAGTTCGGCACGCGGATGATTCGCGCGACGGAGAAGATCCGCGCGGTGGCGGCGGAGCCGGCGGTGGCCGACCTGCTGCACGTGCCGGCGGGTTTTCCGTTGCTGTCGGTCGAGCGCGTGTCCTATACATATGGTGACCGGCCGGTGGAGGTGCGTCGCGGCTGGTATGTCACAACCGGGTACTACTATCAGAATGACTTGAGTTGACGGAGTTTCGGCTCAAGCCGAGTGCGTTCGCGTTTCCCACGCTCGCGAAGCACGTTTCGGGCCGCCTTTTGTTCTAGTTCGCGCAACTATCCAGAGCAGACTTTCGCTGCAGCGCGATATAAAAAGGCGCTAAAATCGCGGATTAGTGTGACAACATAGTAGGGGTCTAGCATGACTGATGCAGTAAGAAAGCCGAGGCCGGAATACCGGAACATCGGATTCGCCGATATCACGATGAAATATCGCATGCCGCTGGCAGCGATATTGTCGATTCTCCATCGAGTCAGCGGCGCGCTGCTGTTCTTGTTCCTGCCGTTCCTGCTGTTCCTCTTCGACCAGAGCCTCACGTCCGAGCTCAGCTTCGAAGTCTTCAAGGCTTTCCTCTCCAACATCATCGTCAAGCTGATCGTCCTCGCACTGTCGTGGGCCTTCTTCCACCATTTCTGCGCCGGCATTCGCCACCTGCTGATGGACGTCAACCACGACGCCGTCACGAAGGAAGGCGGCAAGCGGACGGCAGTCGTCGTCTTTGTCGTCTCGATCGCCCTGACGATCGCCATGGCACTCAAACTGTTCGGAGCATTCTAAGAAAATGGCAGCCAATAACCGAATCGGCTCGAAGCGCCTCGTCGTCGGCGCACATTACGGCCTGCGCGACTGGCTTGCGCAGCGCATCACCGCCACGATCATGGCGGTCTACACGGTCATTCTGCTCGTCCTGTTCTTCGGCGCGCACGATTTCTCGTACGAAGGCTGGGCATCGATCTTCGCCGCGCAATGGATGAAGCTCGCGACCTTCGTGATGCTGCTTTCCCTCTTCTACCACGCATGGGTCGGCGTGCGCGACATCTGGATGGACTACGTGAAGCCCGTCGGTGTGCGCCTGCTGCTGCAATCGCTGACCATCGTCTGGCTGCTCGCATGTGCGGGCTACGCCGCGCAGATTCTCTGGAGAGTGTAAAGAATGGCTGCAATCAAAACTAATCTCCCGCGCCGCAAGTTTGACGTCGTGATCGTCGGCGCGGGCGGCTCCGGCTTGCGCGCAGCGCTGCAACTGTCGCGCGCGGGCCTGTCGGTCGGCGTGCTGTCGAAGGTGTTCCCGACGCGTTCGCACACGGTGGCCGCGCAGGGCGGTATCGGTGCGTCGCTCGGCAACATGAGCGAAGACAACTGGCACTTCCACTTCTACGACACGATCAAGGGCTCCGACTGGCTCGGCGACCAGGACGCGATCGAGTTCATGTGCCGTGAAGCGCCGAACGTCGTGTACGAACTCGAACACTTCGGCATGCCGTTCGACCGCAATGCGGACGGCACGATCTACCAGCGCCCGTTCGGCGGCCATACCGCGAACTACGGCGAGAAGCCGGTCCAGCGCGCATGCGCGGCCGCCGACCGTACCGGTCACGCGCTGCTGCACACGCTGTACCAGCAGAACGTCGAAGCGAAGACGCAGTTCTTCGTCGAATGGATGGCGCTCGACCTGATCCGCGACGCGGACGGCGACGTGCTCGGCGTGACGGCCCTCGAGATGGAGACGGGTGACGTCTACATCATGGAAGGCAAGACGACGCTGTTCGCGACGGGCGGCGCAGGCCGGATCTTCGCGGCATCGACCAACGCGTTCATCAACACCGGCGACGGCCTCGGCATGGCTGCGCGCTCGGGCATCGCGCTGCAGGACATGGAGTTCTGGCAGTTCCACCCGACCGGCGTGGCCGGCGCGGGCGTGCTGATCACCGAAGGCGTGCGCGGCGAAGGCGGTATCCTGCGCAACGCGAACGGCGAGCGCTTCATGGAACGCTATGCACCGACGCTGAAGGACCTGGCGCCGCGTGACTTCGTGTCGCGTTCGATGGACCAGGAAATCAAGGAAGGCCGCGGCGTGGGTCCGAACAAGGATCACGTGCTGCTCGACCTGTCGCACATCGGCGCCGAGACGATCATGAAGCGTCTGCCGTCGATCCGCGAAATCGCGCTGAAGTTCGCGAACGTCGACGCGATCAAGGAACCGATCCCGGTCGTCCCGACGATCCACTACCAGATGGGCGGCATCCCGACCAACATCCACGGCCAGGTCGTCGGCACGTCGCGCGGTCACAAGGATCCGGTCAACGGCTTCTACGCAGTGGGCGAATGCTCGTGCGTGTCCGTGCACGGCGCGAACCGCCTCGGCACGAACTCGCTGCTGGACCTCGTGGTGTTCGGCCGTGCGGCCGGCAACCACATCGTCGAGCACGTGAAGAGCCAGAAGGAACACAAGCCGCTGCCGGCCGATGCAGGCGAATTCTCGCTGGCGCGCCTGGCGAAGCTGGACAAGTCGACCTCGGGCGAATACACGCAGGACGTCGCGAACGACATCCGTTCGACGATGCAGAAGCATGCAGGTGTGTTCCGCACGTCGGAGCTGCTGAAGGAAGGCGTCGACCAGATGGCCGGCCTGAAGGCGCGCGTGGAAAACATCCACCTGAAGGACAAGTCGAAGGTGTTCAACACCGCGCGCGTCGAAGCGCTCGAGCTGGAGAACCTGATCGAAGTGGCCCGCGCCACGATGGTGTCGGCGGAAGCGCGCAAGGAAAGCCGTGGCGCGCACGCACACAGCGACTACGAACACCGCGACGACGAGAACTGGCTGCGCCACACGCTGTGGTACAGCGAAGGCGATCGCCTCGACTACAAGCCGGTTCAAATGAAGCCGCTGACGGTCGACTCCGTGCCGCCGAAGCCGCGCACGTTCTAAGCCGAGTCAAAGGAATCCGAAATGGCAAAACGCATTTTTGAAGTCTACCGCTACGATCCGGACAAGGACGCAGCGCCGCGCATGCAGACGTACGAGCTCGAGATCCAGCATGAGCGCATGCTGCTCGACGCACTGGTGAAGCTGAAGGCACTGGACGAGACGCTGTCGTTCCGCCGTTCGTGCCGTGAAGGCGTGTGCGGCTCGGACGCGATGAACATCAACGGCAAGAACGGTCTCGCGTGCCTGACGAACCTGAACGACCTGCCGCAGAAGATCGTGCTGCGTCCGCTGCCGGGCCTGCCCGTCGTGCGGGACCTGATCGTCGACATGACGCACTTCTTCAACCAGTACCACTCGATCAAGCCGTACCTGATCAACGACGCGCCGCCGCCGGAGAAGGAACGCCTCCAGTCGCCGGAAGAGCGCGACGAGCTCGACGGCGTGTACGAGTGCATTCTGTGCGCGAGCTGCTCGACGTCGTGCCCGAGCTTCTGGTGGAACCCGGACAAGTTCGTCGGCCCGGCCGGCCTGCTGCAGGCTTACCGCTTCATCGCGGACAGCCGCGACACCGCTACCGGCGAGCGTCTCGACAACCTGGAAGACCCGTACCGTCTGTTCCGTTGCCATACGATCATGAACTGCGTCGACGTTTGCCCGAAGGGCCTGAACCCGACGAAGGCGATCGGCAAGATCAAGGAACTGATGGTTCGCCGCGCGGTTTAAGGCCGGGCTGCAATGAGCGACGATTCGCATCAATCCGACCCGCACCGTCGCGCGCGCCTTCGCTGGCGCGCGCGGCGGGGTCTGCTGGAAAACGACATCGTATTCGAGCGTTTCTTCGGCAGATACGAGCATGACCTCACCGATGCAGACGTAGGCGCGTTGTCGCGCCTGCTCGATCTGAGCGACAACGACCTGATGGACTTGCTCCTCGCGCGCAAGGAACCAGAAGGCGACCTAGACAGCCCGGACATTCACCGGCTGTTGGAGATGCTGCGCAACGTGTAACGCCAAGGTGTGACACGTTGTGCCCGTTATCGAATCCCGTTTCTTTATTTCGATTGAGGATGTGCCATGACTCCGTCTGATGTTAAAGCCACGCTATCGTTCAGCGACAACTCGCCGAGCGTCGAACTGCCGATCTACAAGGGCACGATGGGCCCGGACGTGATCGACATCCGCAAGCTGTACGGCCAGACCGGCAAGTTCACGTACGACCCGGGCTTCATGTCGACGGCAGCTTGTAATTCGGCGATCACGTACATCGACGGCGACAAGGGCGAGCTGCTGTACCGCGGCTACCCGATCGACAACCTCGCGCAAAACGCGGACTTCCTCGAAAGCTGCTACCTGCTGCTGAAGGGCGAACTGCCGAACGCAGCGCAGAAGAAGGAATTCGTCGACACCGTCACGAAGCACACGATGGTGCACGAGCAGATGCACTTCTTCTTCCGTGGCTTCCGCCGCGACGCGCACCCGATGGCGATCCTGGTCGCCGCAGTCGGCGCGCTGTCGGCGTTCTACCACGACTCGCTCGACATCAACGATCCGCGTCACCGTGAAGTGTCGGCGATCCGCATGATCGCGAAGCTGCCGACGCTCGTCGCGATGGCATACAAGTACAGCATCGGCCAGCCGTTCGTGTATCCGAAGAACTCGCTGTCGTACAGCGCGAACTTCATGCACATGATGTTCTCGAACCCGTGCGAAGAGTACAAGGTCAACGACGTGCTCGTTCGCGCACTCGACCGTATCCTGATCCTGCACGCCGACCACGAGCAGAACGCATCGACGTCGACCGTCCGCCTGGCCGGTTCGTCGGGCGCGAACCCGTTCGCATGTATCGCGGCCGGTATCGCGTGTCTGTGGGGCCCGGCGCACGGTGGTGCGAACGAAGCCGCGCTGAACATGCTCGAGCAGATCGGTTCGCCGGACAACATCCCCGAATTCATCAAGCAGGTGAAGGACAAGAATTCGGGCGTGAAGCTGATGGGCTTCGGTCACCGCGTGTACAAGAACTACGACCCGCGTGCGAAGCTGATGCGCGAAACGTGCTACGAAGTGCTGAACGAACTGGGCCTGCATGACGACCCGCTGTTCAAGCTCGCGATGCAGCTCGAGAAGATCGCGCTGGAAGACGAATACTTCGTGTCGCGCAAGCTGTACCCGAACGTCGACTTCTACTCGGGCATCGTTCAGCGCGCGCTGGGCATCCCGACGTCGATGTTCACGTGTATCTTCGCGATGGCACGTACGGTCGGCTGGATCGCACAGTGGAACGAAATGATCGGCGATCCGGAGCAGAAGATCGGCCGTCCGCGTCAGCTGTTCATCGGCGACACGCCGCGCGAAGCGAAGCCGCTCAACGCACGTTAAGCCGTGTTTGGCGCGAACGGCCGGCAGGCCGCTCGCGTCGGCAATCGCAACGCCACGACACCCCGACGGGTCATCCCGTCGGGGTGTTTTCATTTGCGCGCCGGATCGGCGCGATGCTCCAGCGACGGCGGGCGTGTGTCGAGTGCGGGCGCGTCGTCATCGGGCGCGTGGCCGTGCCGCACGAAGAACTGCCGGTAGGCGCCGGGCGTCATCCCGCGTGCGGCGAGGAACTGGCGGTTGAAGTTCGCGGCATTCGGAATGCCGCAGCGCGCGGCCACGGTCGCGATCGGCCAGTCGGTGCCGACGAGATGACGGCACGCGTGCGCGAGCCGCAGCCGCTGCACGTAGCGCCCGACGCTTTCGCCGAGATGCCGGACGAACAGGCGCTGCAGCGTGCGTTCGGACATGTGCGCAGCGGCGGCGAGCGCGTCGATGCGCAGCGGTTCGTGGAAGTGCCGGTCGATCGCGTCGAGCACGCGGTCGAGGCGCTCGGCTTCGGGGGCGGCCGTATCGGCGTGCGGTGTCGTGCGTTCGGTCCGGTCGTATGCGTGCGCTGTGGCGAGCGGCTCGCCGCCGGCTTCCGCGAGATCGGCGAGCGTGTCGAGCGCGGCCGCGAGCCTGGTGCGGGGCGACGGATCGAGCAGGTGCGGCAGCCGCGCCCGCATCGCGCGGGCTGTGTCCGGGTCGAAGCGCAGGCCCGGTGCGGCACGCCGCAGCAGCGAACGCAGCGGCGCGTATTCGGGACAACAGTCGGCCAGCCGCCGCGCCCAGTCGCCGTCGAACCAGATGACGACGGCGACTTCGGGTGCATCGTGATCGATGCGTGCGTTCGACGACCAGGTATGCGGCAGGTTGGGCGGCACGAGCACCAGGTCGTCGTCCGCATAGTGCGCGACGTGATCGCCGATGAAGCGCCGGCCGCGGCTGTTGAGCGTCAGCGTCAGTTCGTACTCGGGATGGCGATGCCATTCGAACGGAATGCGCGCGAGCTGGCGGTGATAGACACGGATCGAACAGCCGGGGGCGAACGTCACGTGCTCGTACTGCGGTTTCATCGCGGCCTCCGGGAGAGGGCGGGCATCGCGCCATGGCATGATCGAGGGCGATCGTCACGACGGAGCAATGCCATGTTTTCACATGTTTGCGTGGGCGTCAGCGACACAGCGCGCGCCTACGATTTCTACGCGCCGCTATTCGCGGAACTCGGGCTGCGCCTGAAATTCCGCGAGCCGGACGGCTGGTCGGGCTGGATGCCGGCCGACGCCGACCGGCCGCTGTTCTTCTTCGGCCAGCCGCTCGACGGCCGCGCGCCCGAACCGGGCAACGGCCACACGATCGCGTTCGTTGCGCCGACGCGCGCGCACGTCGATCGCTGCCACGCGCTCGCGCTGCGCCACGGCGGCACCTGCGAAGGGCCGCCGGGCCTGCGGCCGGACTATCACCGCGATTACTACGGCGCCTATTTCCGCGATCCGGACGGCAACAAGCTGTGCGTGGTCTGTCATCGTCCCGAGTGATCCAGGGTTGTCAGGATTGTATCGATAGTTGGCCGGATAACGGTGATCTCGGCTGCGCGCCGGCCGTACGCTGACGGCACATCACGACACCTGTCAGCGAGGAGACCACGATGCAACTGACGATTGACGATTTGCCAGCCGCGATTCGCGACGCGAAAAAGCGGCTGCGCGCCGACCTGCCCGGTTATGCGGCGACGTTCCGCGAGCTGGAGGGCGACATCGCGCGGCAGGTCGACGCGATCCGCCGCGCGCATGCGCATGGCCACGACGTGATTCCGGTGGTGCCGTTCGCGGACATCGCGGGCGGGACCGTCGATCCGCGCGCGGTCGCAGCGATCCGCGCGCATGGCGCGGTCGTGATCCGTCGCGTATTCGATGCGCGGCAGGCGCGCGACTGGAACGACGAGATCGGCGCGTACCTGGACGCGAACCGCTTCGCCGAGCGGCTCGATGTGCGCGCCGAGGACCGCTATTTCGGCAACCTTGCGTCGGGCAAGCCGCAGATCTACGGCGTTTATTGGTCGAAGCCGCAGGTGGCTGCGCGCCAGTCGCCGGCGCTGACGCAGGCGCGCGTGTTCCTGAACCGCCTGTGGCGGCACGCCGACGGCGGGCGTACGCACTTCGATCCCGACCAGGTGCCGGCCTATGCGGACCGGATTCGCCGCCGCCCGCCCGGCTCGACGTCGCTCGGGCTGTCGCCGCATGTCGACGGCGGTTCCGTCGAACGCTGGCTCGGCGCGAACTTCCGCCGGGTCTACCGTCACGTGCTGGCCGGCCGCTGGCGTGATTACGACCCATTCGATGCGGCGTTCCGTCCGGACGTCGAGGAGATTCCGTCGCCGGCCGTGTGCTCGATGTTCCGCACGTTCCAGGGCTGGACCGCGCTCACGCCGCAGGGGCCGGGCGACGGCACGCTGCAGTTGATCCCGGTTGCGAACGCGATGGCCTATGTCGTGCTGCGCGCGCTGCAGGACGACGTCGCCGACGACGACCTGTGCGGCGCGCGTCCGGGTCGCGCGCTGTCGATCCGGCCTGAATGGCACGCACTGTTGCTCGATGCGCTGGTGCCGATCCCGCACATGGAGCCGGGCGACGCGGTGTTCTGGCATGGCGACGTCGTGCACGCGGTCGAGGATGCGCACCGCGGCAGCGGCGACAGCAACGTGATGTACATCGCGGCCGCGCCCGGTTGCGCAAAGAACGACGCGTACCTGCTGCGCCAGCGGGCCGCGTTCCTGCGCGGCGAGAGCCCGCCCGATTTTCCGGCCGACCATTTCGAGGTCGAATTCGACGGACGCGGCGGGGAGGGCGATCTCTCGGCGCTCGGCCGTTCGCAGATGGGGTTCGGGCCGGGCGCTTAGCCCGCGTCGCACGGGAAAGCGGCCGTTCGCCACGCGGTTGCGCGTTGCGCAACATGAGCGAACGGCCGTCTGCCGAATCCGCTGCGGGCAGCGTTCAATTCGACGCAATCGGCTGTCGGCGCAGCCGAAATCGACGCGAATTGCGCAATTTGGCTTCCGATAATGGTCCGGACACAACGCAGCCGCCCCGTGTGCCGCACGGGTGTGGCGCTGACCATGGAGGAGTCGATGCAATTCACGCAAGCGATCGTTCGCCGTCCCGCGCCGTCCTGTGGCGCGGGCCTGACCACTGCCGCGCTCGGCGCGCCCGACTACGACAAGACGCTCACGCAGTTCCACGCATACTGCGACGCGCTGCGTACGCTGGGCGTCGAGCTGACCGAACTGCCGCCGCTGGACGCGTTTCCCGATTCGCACTTCGTCGAGGACGTCGCGGTCGTGACGCCGGAATTTGCGGTGATCACGCGACCCGGTGCACCCGCCCGGCGCGGCGAGACGGCGCACATCGAAGCGGCGCTCGCCGCGCATCGCGACCTGCTGCCGATGCAGGACGGCCGTCTCGACGGCGGCGACGTAATGCTGGTCGGCAAGCGCTTCTACATCGGCCTGACAGGCCGTACCGACGCCGAAGGCATCGCCGCGTTCGAATCGCTCGTGTCGCGCTACGGCTATTCGGTCGTCGCGGTGCCGGTGGGTGCCGGCCTGCATCTGAAGTCGGTCGTCAACGCACTCGGCGACGACACGCTGCTCGTGACCGAAGCGCTGGCCGCGCATCCGGCATTCGCCGACTATCGCCGGATCGCGATCTCGGCCGCCGACGAATACGCGGGCAACACGCTGCGCGTGAACGGCACGCTGATCACGCCGGCCGGCTACCCGCGCGTGCACGACGCGATCGCGTCGCTCGGGCTGCCGCTGCACGTGATCGACACGAGCGAGTTCCGCAAGATGGACGGCGGCCTGACCTGCCTGTCGCTGCGGTTCTAGCCGATTGGCGCGCGGCCGCTTCGGCCGGATAATGTGGCCCCCGCGCGGAACAGGAGACGTTCCGCGCACCAGCCACGACCCGACCGGAGCGAACGCGGATGACCGACAAGAAGATGCAGCTCGACAAGATCGATCTCCGGATCCTCGACATCCTGCGCACCGACGGGCGCATTTCCTACCGGAAGCTGTCGGAGCTCGTGAACCTCACGCCGCGGCCCTGCCAGGCGCGCGTGGAGCGGCTCGAGGCGCTCGGCGTGATCGAGGGCTACCGTGCGGTGATCAAGGCGCCGCGCGCGACCAAGCCGATCGTCGTGATCGCGCAGATCGTGCTGGCCGACCACGGGCGTTCGCAGGCGCCGTTCGAGGACGAGATGCGTGCGAATCCGGCCGTGCTCGATTGCTGGCTCGTGAGCGGCACGTTCGATTTTCTCGTGCGGCTCGCGTGCGAGGATCTCGACGAGTACCGGCGGATCGCGAACGTGTGGCTGGAAAGCCCGCGATTCCGGATCGAGAAGATCGTGACGACGGCCGAACTGCAGGCGATCAAGCGCAGCGTCGTGTGATGCGTCCGGCGGGGAACGGCCGGTTTCGACGCGAATGACCGGGCCTGACGATTTGTATTCCGAATCAAATTGTCCGGCCCGAATCCAATCAGGGTGAACACTATGGATGCTATGCAAGCGGCAGTGGAGACGGCCGCGCCGTCGGGCACGACGCTGAAGCGCCGTCTGCAGGGCCGCCACATCGCGATGATCGCGATCGGCGGCTCGATCGGCACGGGGCTGTTCGTCGCGTCGGGTGCGTCGGTCGCGCAGGCGGGGCCGGGCGGTGCGATCGCCGCGTATATCGCGATCGGGCTGATGGTGTACTTCGTCGTCACGGGCCTCGGCGAGATGGCCGCACTGATGCCGGTGTCGGGGTCGTTTGCGATCTATGGCGAGAAGTACGTCGACGAAGGCTTCGGCGTCGCGCTCGGCTGGACCTACTGGTACAGCTGGGCCGTGACGATCGCGATCGAGCTGGTCGCCGCGCAGATCGTGATGCGCTACTGGTTTCCGACCATACCCGGCATCTGGTGGGGCGCGGGCTTCCTCGTGCTGATCTTCCTGCTGAATACGCTGTCGGTGCGCGGCTTCGGGGAGTCGGAATACTGGTTCTCGCTGATCAAGGTCGTGACCGTGGTCGCGTTCATCGCGGCCGGGCTGCTGATCGCCGCCGGCCTGATCGGGAACGGGCATCCGGTCGGCTTGCGCAACTTCACGACCGGCGACGCGCCGTTTGTCGGCGGCGTGCACGCGATGATGAGCGTCGCGCTGATCGCGGGATTCTCGTTTCTCGGCACCGAGCTGGTCGGGATCACCGCCGGCGAATCGGAGAATCCGCGCAAGACGATCCCGCGTGCGGTGAAGCAGATTTTCTGGCGGATCATGCTGTTCTACGTGCTCGCGATCTTCGTGATCGGCCTGCTGGTGCCGTACACGGACCCGAACCTGCTGAAGAGCGACGTGACCGACATCGGCGTGAGCCCGTTCACGCTGGTGTTCAGCCATGCGGGTTTCCGGCTCGCCGCCGGCGCCATGAATCTCGTGATCCTGACGGCCGTGCTGTCGGCCGGCAACTCCGGCACCTACGCGGCGACGCGGATGCTGTACAACCTCGCGTCGGAAGGGCGCGCGCCGGCGATGTTCGCGACGCTGTCGCCGGGCGGCGTGCCGCGCAACGCGCTGTACGCGACGATGGCCGTCGGCGGGCTGTGCTTCCTCACGTCGTTGACCAACAACCAGAGCATCTATCTGTGGCTGCTGAACACGGTCGGCATCACGGGCTTCATCGCGTGGCTCGGCATCGCGGTCTGCCATTACCGGTTCCGCAAGGGGTTCCTGAAGCAGGGCTACCGGCTCGATCAGCTGCCGTACCGCGCGAAATGGTTCCCGTTCGGGCCGCTGTTCGCGATCGCGATCTGCATCGTGATCTCGCTCGGGCAGGATTACCAGGCGTTCTTCGCGGCCCGCATCGACTGGATGGAAGTGCTGTCGATCTACGTGTGGATTCCGCTGTTCGTCGCGATCTGGTGGGCATATCGCCGGGCGCGCAAGAGCCGGCTCGTGCGCTACGAGGAGATGGACATTGGGCCGTGGCTGACGCGCTCGGTCGAGGCCGTCGATGCGGCGGCCACGCAGCACGGGCACCCGCACTGACTTGTCGGTATGAAGGCGCGGCACCGAAAGCGCGGCAACGGAAGCCGGTCGTATCGGACGGCCGGCTCCGCAACGACGGCCCGCGCGGGGCGGCGCACGCAAACCGCGCTCAGTGCGCGTGCTGCAACCGCGCCTTCATGAAGTCCACCCACGCGCGCACTTTCTGCGGCACGTGCCGCGTCGCGACGTACAGCGCGTAGACGTTCTGCTGCGGAAACCGGTACGCGGGCAGCGCATCGACCAGCGTGCCGCTTTCGAGATCGTCGCGCACGAGCCATTCGGGCAGCAGCGCGACGCCGCTGCCCCGGCGCGCGAGTTCGGTCAACACCGATGCGTTGTCGACGACGACGCGAGGCTTCGCGGCCGGTCGAAACGCATGTTCGTTGCCCGCGCGATCGGTGAGCGTCCATTCCGCGATCCGCTCGAGCCGGCTGTGGCCGAGCTGCGGCAGGCGGGCGAGGTCGTCGGGCGACGCCGGTTTCGGGCGCCCGGCCTTCGCCGGCAGGTCGGGCGCCATCACGGCGAGGACGTCGTAGGTGGCGAGGCAGACGCCGCGATAGGGCAGGTCGCGAAAATGCTCGTGACGCCCGAGCCGGATCGCGACGTCGAAGCGGTCGCGCACGAGATCGGCCTGCGACGTATGCGTTTCGAGCCGCACGCGTAACGCGGGATGCTGCGCGGTGAACGCATGCAGCATCGGTGCGAGGACGCGCGCCGCATACTCGACGGTCGACGTCACACGCAGCATGCCCTGCATCCCGCCATGCTCGCCGCGCACTTCGTCGATCGCCCCTTCGGCTTCGTCGAGCACGCGCAGGCAGCGCTGGTAGAAGCGCTCGCCGGCGTCGGTCAGCTCGACACGCCGGGTCGTGCGCGTGAACAGCGTGACGCCGAGCTCGGCTTCGAGCTGCTTCACGTTGAAACTGACGGCCGCCCGCGCCTGGTTCAGTGCGGTGGCGGCGGCCGTGAACGAACCGGCTTCGACCACGGCACGGAAAACGGCGAAACGATCGAGGCTCACCATGGTTGGGGCGTGGGTCCTGTCTGGGTGTTGGATCGCTCGAAGGGTACCCGAATGTACGGCCGTGCGGCGTTGCGTCGTCGTGGCATCGTGGCGGCGCGATCCGATTGTCAAATAATTGCGACGGGACTCGTCGCATCCGGCCGCTTACCGATACGCGTGCCGGCTTCTACACTGCGGCGTTTCGTGATGTTCCCGCCGCCATGTCAGACCGTTCCAGAATCGCCGCCGTCTACCTGCTCGGCTTCGCGATCGACCTCGCGAACATGTTCATGCTGAACGCCGCGTATCCGGCGCTGCAGCGCGAACTGCACGCGTCGGTCGCGCAGCTTGCGTGGGTCGGCAACATGTACGTGCTCGGCCTGACCGTCGTGATTCCGTTCGGCACGTGGCTCGCGCGCCGCTGCGGCGAGCGGCGCGTGTTCGCGGCATCGCTGCTGCTGTTCGGGCTCGGCAGTGCCGGCGTCGGCGCGTCGCCGTCGATCGAGACGCTGCTCGCGTGGCGGCTGGTCCAGGGGCTCGGCGGCGGGCTGCTGATACCGGTCGGGCAGACGATGGCCTATCGCGCGTATCCGCCGCAGGCACGGGCACGGCTCACGTCGGTCGTGATGATGGTGGCGCTGCTCGTGCCGGCGTTGTCGCCGGCGATCGGCGGGGCGATCGTCGATCGCGGTTCGTGGCGCGCGATCTTCTTCGCGATGTTGCCGATCGCGGCCGCGACCTGCGCGCTCGCGTTCGCATGGCTGCCGCGCGACGGCGCGCGCGATCGGCCGCCGCGGCTCGACTGGCTGGGGCTCGGCCTGAGTGCGGTCACGCTCGTCGCGCTGCTGCTCGGGCTGACCGCCGCGGGGCAGCCCGGCGGCGCGGCATTCCCGCTCGCGATGCTGGCCGTCGCGAGCGCGGCGGGCGCGGGCTATGCGGCGCATGCGCGTCGCGCCCTGTCGCCGGTCGTCGACCTGCGCCTGCTCGCGCAGCCGCTGCTGCGAACCGGCGTGGTGGTCTATCTGTGCGTGCCGGGCATCTTCACGGGCGTCAACCTCGTCGCGTCGCTCTATCTGCAGAACGCGCTCGGGTTGAGCGCCGCGCATGCCGGCGCGCTGATGCTGCCGTGGGCGATCGCGGCGTGCTTCGCGATCGCGACCACGCGCCGCTGCTTCGCGCGCCACGGCGCGAAACCCTTGTTCGCGAGCGGCATCGCGATCGATTGCGTCGGCATCGCACTGCTCGCGACGCCCTGGGCCGACGTCGAAGCCGTGCGCATCGCGGCATTCGCGGCGATGGGTTTCGGTGCGAGCCTGTGCACGAGCACGTCGCAAAGCGCGGCGTTCGTCGATGTGCCTGCCGACCGGATGGGCGACGCGAGCGCGCTGTGGAACATCAACCGCCAGTTGAGCTTCTGCGTCGGCGTGGCCGTGCTCGGCAGCGCACTCAATGCGTTGCTGGCGTTCGACGCGGGCGGGCCGTCGCTCGCGCCGTACCGCTGGTGCTTCGGCCTGGCGGTGCTGCTGACGTTGCTGCCGCTGGGTCTGATTGCACGGCTTCCCGCATACCGTGCGCCGGTCGCGCAACCCGTTTCATCCCATTCGTGAGAACCTGAGAGCCTTATGAATTTGCCGAATCCGTATTTCAAGGAAGTCGTCGACACCGTTGCCGACATCGCGTGCTGGTTGTCCGGCCGTGCCGGCCCCGAGCGGCTCGCGACGCTGATGGCGCGTTTTTCGCCGGGATTTTCGATGATCACGATGTCGGGCACGGTGCTCGATTACGCGGGCATCGATGCGCTGTTTTCACACGGGCACGGCGCGCGCCCGGGGCTGGTGATCGACATCGACGAGTTGCGCGGGCTTGCCGTGTGGTCCGATGGCGCGACGATCGGCTATCGCGAGACGCAGACCGACGCGCAAGGGCAGCGCACGGTGCGGCGCTCGACGGTCGTGTTCCGGCGCGAGGCGGACGGGCTGATCGTGTGGCGCCATTTGCACGAGACGCCGGTCGCCGCGTGAGCGGGGCATCGGCGCCCCGCCTGAAGCGGCGCGGATGCGGTGCCGGCGTTACTTGTCCAGCTCCGGATAGTGCCGGAAGATGCCCATGTCGTTGAACGGGATGCGGCGTTCCGACGCGAGATAACGCGCCACCGGCGGATGCTCTGCGACGCGGTCGTGCAGCGCGACCAGCGCCGCGATTTTCCGCTCCGCGCGCTTCATCGCCTTCGGAAACGCGTAACGCAGCCCCTCGATCAACTGGAACATCGACAGGTCCGCATAGCTGAGTGCGTGGCCGGCGATGTAGCCGCTCTTGTGCGGGTTCTGGTCGAGTACGCGCTCGAAGTAACCGAGGAATTTCGGCAGCCGGTTCTCGCGGAAATCGGCTGCGCGCTCGGCGGCTTCCGCCTGCTGGTCCTCGTAGTAGAGGCCGCTTGCGATCGGATGGTGCGTGTCGTGGATCTCGGTGACGAAATCGGCGACGGTCAACTGAAGCTGGTGCACCCACAGCCTGCCGGCTTCGTCGTCCGGCGCGAGCCCGAGCCGCGCGCCGAGAAACAGCAGGATGTTCGCGGTCTGCCCGATCACCAGATCGCCGGCTTTCAGGAACGGCGGCGCAAACGGCACGCATTCCGCCTTCGCGCTGTCCATCATGCGCATCATCGCCGGCACTCCCATGCCGCGCCCCGATTCACGCGCGACGTCGACGTAGTCGGCTTCCGCCGCCTCGAGCGCGAGCCGCACATATTCGCCTCGGCCCTGGATCTCGGGCCAGTAATACAGTTCGTATCGCATGCTGTTTTCCCGTTCGTTGAAGCGGCCGCCACAGACATCGTGACGATCGGGCGGCCGCGCGTCGCGCGCCGCCCGCTGCGAATAGACAGTCTAGGCGATCGCGGAGAAAGTGCCGCGCGTCACCATCACGCGCTACGCGCCGCGCTCGCCGCCCTCGGGGCCGTAGAAGAACACCCAGGTCGAGAAGTCGCCGGAGAAGCCGGTGAAGCGGTGGTCGGCGTGTGCCGGGACGAACAGCACGTCACCGGCCGCGACCGCGCATTCGCGTCCGTCGACGACGAAGTGCGACGTGCCGGTGGCGATCACGTAGACCTCGTCGCGCGTATGCGGCTTCTGCTTGTCCTCGACGCGCGGCCGGTACAGCTCGACGTCGAGCGTGCCGTGGCGAAACAGCGTCGTGAACAGCGTGCCTGCTTCGTCGAGACGGGCGAGCGATTCGTTCAGGCCGAGCTTCATCGTCGTGTACTCCGGGTCCGGGTCGTGGGGATTGCCCATGTGCGTTGCGCCATCGTAGCGCGTCATGCGGGGGAAGTCGCGCGGCGTGCGGGGCGCATGATCGCCATCCGTGGAACGAATCGCGCAGGCGCTCACCCTATGTGAAACGCGGGCATCCATCCGTGAAACGAAGGCGCGATTGCGCGTATTGGCTCGCAAGCTTCACCGCAATTTAACAAACGCCGACTACGATCCGGGCTCGTCAATCGATGGAGGCGCGGCGATTAGACCCGCGCTGCGGTACTGCCGTCCGTCGCCACCTGTGCGACTCGCCCGACTGCGATTTCCCGTGACCGTGAATGCGACGCCGGGGTATCGCGTCGACGTCATTCGCATCATTTCGTATTTCTCATGAAACTGAATCCGCTGGCTTCTTCACGCAGAAAATTCCTGGCCGCCGCGCCGGCCGTCGCGGCGGTGCCGCTGCTGAGCGCATGCGGCGGCGACGACGTCACGTCGATGCCCGTTACCGACGCCGCGCTGGCCGCGCAGATGTCCGCGAAGCTGAATGCGCAGCTCGGCGATGCCGCGACGGTCGGCGCGATCCAGCCGGCGCTGACCGACGTCGGGTTTGCGTGGGACCTGCCGACGATGCCGGCGGCCCAGGCCGGCGCGATCGTCGCGTACAGCTTCGGCAATCGCCCGAACGCGGCAAGCGGCAATACGTCGAGCACGGGCGGCAACCAGTCCGCGCTGCCCGATCCGGGGCCCGTCAACGAAGCGCTCGCGGATGCCGTCTATCGCATTCGGCAACTGAAGCCGGTCAAGGTCTACGCGCAGTGGGAGATCGCCCGCTTTCTCGTGTCGAAATACGGGATGGGCGCCGACGTGCTGTCGTCGATCGAGCCCGTGATCGCGAGCGACGGCACGATCGTGTACCTCAGCACGGCCGGCGTGGCCGCCGAGGCCGTGTCGCGCGCGGGCGGCGCGGCGGCGATGGGCAGCGTCGCGGTGGTCGGCCATCGGGATCATGCGAAGCGCTGCATCCAGACCTCGCAGCAGGCGGGCATGAAGGCGGCCGCGGTTGCCGAGGTGCCGTTGCCGACGCGCTACGACCCGCAGTCGGGCCAGCCGTGGACGCGCAACCGCAGCCTGTACCTCGTGCACGACATGTATGCGCAGATGCTCGCCCGCGCGGTCGGCGCGACGATGCAGGCGTTCCCGAAGGGCTGACGCACTTTCTTTCTCCCGATTCCGATGACCATGCAGACCCGCCGCCATTTCCTCGCTTCCGCTGCCGCGCTTGCCGCGACCGGTACCGCCAGCACGCCGGGCTTCGCCGGCGACGCTCCCGTTTCAGACGCCGAACTGCAACGCCAGATGTTCGGCAAGCTGACGAACGAACTGAACGACCGCGCAGCCGCCGCCGACGAGGCCGGTTACCTGTTCGAGACGTTTTTCTCGTGGACGCCGCCGACCGTCCAGGCCACGGCCATCAACACGATTGCCGCATTCGCTTTGGGCAATCGCGCCGCGCCGTCGTCCGGCGCCGCGCCCGTGCCGGGCCCCGTGAACGAGGCGATTGCAGACGCCGTGTTCGTGCTGCGCCAGAAGGTTGCCGCGCGGATCTTTGCGCAGCAGGAAGTCGCGAGCGTGCTCGCGTCGAAATACGGGCTGACGGCCGGCGTGACGTCGATCGCGACACCGGCGCCGGCCGCCGGCAGCCCGATACCGACGCCTGACGGCGTCGTAACCGCGATCGTCAGGCAGGCCGGCTCGGCGTCGGCACTCGGCAACGTCGGTGTCGTCACGCATTCGGATCAGGCGTCGATTGCCGTGCGCGTGTCGAATGCCGCGGGGATGCAGGCCGCGGTGCCGGCGGGCCTGACGCTGCCGTCGCTCTACGACGCGTCCGCGCAGATGCCGGCCTTGCGGCGCCGCGATCTTTACCTGCTGAGCAACGTCGGGGTGCAACTCGGGATGCTGCGGCTCGAGCTGATCAACCGCGAATACCCGAACGGCTGACGCTGCGGGGCACTCGCGGTATCCGCTGCCGAACGACTTCACGTTCCGGGCGCCCGGTGTGCGGCGCAATCGCGAGCTACGGGCCGTTCAAGACGCCTTCGCCGCACGACACGTCGCAGCGAAGGGCGTTGTTCCGCAACGGCCGCTTCCACTTGCCGGAGGACACGCAGCGCTTCCGCGTGCAGCGCGATACCGACCCCACGAAGGCGGCCAGCCGGCGCGTGTCGCCGTGACACGCATCCCACGCGACGGCTGCAACCGCCGTCGCGCCGTGCGCGCCCGCATTTGCCGGGTAATGCCGATACAGGTATTGGCACTACCAGCCAAACCACTGTTTTTAATGGGTTTTTTCGCGTGCGGCCCGCGCCGTGACGCGTTCTGCGTGGCATAATCGACCGCATCCGCAAGGCTTGTAGTCACAACGACCCCGCATACCCATGGCACAGACTCTCTACGACAAACTGTGGAACACCCACGTGGTCCACACCGAGGAAGACGGCACGACTTTGCTCTACATCGACCGTCAGCTGCTGCATGAAGTCACGAGCCCGCAGGCATTCGAAGGGCTGAAGATCGCGCAGCGTCCGGTGTGGCGCATCAGCGCGAACCTGGCCGTGTCGGACCACAACGTGCCGACCACCGATCGCAGCCACGGCATCGCTGATCCCGTCTCGAAGCTGCAGGTCGACACGCTCGACGCGAACTGCGATGCGTTCGGCATCACGCAGTTCAAGATGAACGACGTGCGCCAGGGCATCGTCCACATCATCGGGCCGGAGCAGGGCGCGACGCTGCCGGGCATGACGATCGTGTGCGGCGATTCGCATACGTCGACGCACGGCGCGTTCGGCGCGCTCGCACACGGCATCGGCACGTCGGAAGTCGAGCACGTGCTCGCCACGCAAACCCTGCTGCAGAAGAAGAGCAAGAACATGCTCGTGAAGGTCGAGGGTGCGCTGCCGCGCGGATGTACCGCGAAGGACATCGTGCTCGCGATCATCGGCAAGATCGGCACGGCCGGCGGCACGGGCTACGCGATCGAATTCGGCGGCTCGACGATCCGCGCGCTGACGATGGAAGGCCGCATGACCGTCTGCAACATGGCGATCGAAGCCGGCGCGCGCGCGGGCATGGTCGCGGTGGACGACACGACCATCGATTACCTGAAGGGCCGTCCGTTCGTGCCGACCGGCGCGGAATGGGATCAGGCCGTCGAATACTGGCGTCAGTTCAAGTCGGACGAAGGCGCGCAGTTCGATCGCGTGGTCGAGCTGAACGCGGCCGAGATCGTGCCGCAGGTCACGTGGGGCACGTCGCCGGAAATGGTCACGTCGATCGACGGTCGCGTGCCCGATCCCGAACGCGAGAAGGATCCGGTCAAGCGCGACGCGATGGAACGTGCGCTGGCCTACATGGCGCTCGAGCCGAACACGCCGATCGAGTCGATCAAGGTCGACAAGATCTTCATCGGTTCGTGCACGAACGCGCGCATCGAGGACATCCGCGCAGCCGCGTACGTCGTGAAGAAGCTGAACCGTCGCGTCGCGTCGAACGTGCGGCTCGCGATGGTCGTGCCGGGCTCGGGCCTCGTGAAGGCGCAGGCCGAGCGCGAAGGGCTCGACAAGGTGTTCACGGATGCCGGTTTCGAATGGCGCGAGCCGGGCTGCTCGATGTGCCTCGCGATGAACGCCGACCGGCTGGATCCGGGCGAGCGCTGCGCGTCGACGTCGAACCGCAACTTCGAAGGCCGGCAGGGCGCGGGCGGTCGCACGCACCTCGTGAGCCCCGCGATGGCGGCGGCCGCGGCGATCGAAGGTCACTTCGTCGACATTCGCAAGCTGGGGTGACGCGTGACGGCATCGAAGGTCATCGCGCGGCTGGTTGCCGCGCTGGCGCTGGCGGGGCTGGGTTTCGGCCTTGCGGGCTGCAATACCGTCCAGGGCTTCGGGCAGGACGTCAACGCCGCCGGCAATGCGCTGAAGCGCGCCGCGGAGTGACGATTCCCGCCGAGAATTTGTCGATGTGCGCCGGCTGAACGCCGGCCCTTCAACCGGATAGACGGATCATGGAAAAATTCATTGTGCATACCGGCGTCGTGGCGCCGCTCGATCGCGAGAACGTCGACACCGACGCGATCATCCCGAAGCAGTTCCTGAAGTCGATCAAGCGCACGGGCTTCGGTCCGAACGCGTTCGACGAATGGCGTTACCTCGATCACGGCGAGCCGGGCCAGGACAACTCGAAGCGCCCGCTGAATCCCGACTTCGTGCTGAACCAGCCGCGCTACCAGGGTGCATCCGTGCTGCTCGCGCGCAAGAACTTCGGCTGCGGCAGCTCGCGCGAGCACGCGCCGTGGGCGCTGCAGCAGTACGGCTTCCGCGCGATCATCGCGCCGAGCTTCGCGGACATCTTCTTCAACAACTGCTACAAGAACGGGCTGCTGCCGATCGTGCTGACCGAGCAGCAGGTCGATCACCTGTTCAACGAGACGGCTGCGTTCAACGGTTTTCAGCTGACGATCGACCTCGACGCACAGGTCGTGCGTGCGGGGGACGGCCGCGAATATCCGTTCGAGATCGCCGCGTTCCGCAAGTACTGCCTGCTGAACGGCTTCGACGACATCGGCCTCACGCTGCGCCACGCGGACAAGATTCGCCAGTTCGAGGCCGAGCGCCTCGTGAAGCAGCCGTGGCTCAATACCAAGCTGGTCGGCTGACGTGCCTTTCGGGCGGGCGCGCCGGTGGCGCGCTCGCCGGCCTGCCTCATAAAACCTATCCAGTCAGGAATTTCGCATGAAGATTGCAGTGCTGCCCGGCGACGGCATCGGTCCGGAAATCGTCAATGAAGCGGTGAAGGTGCTGAACGCACTCGACGAGAAGTTCGAACTCGAACAGGCGCCGGTTGGCGGCGCGGGCTACGAGGCAAGCGGTCATCCGCTGCCGGACGCGACGCTTGCGCTCGCGAAGGAAGCCGACGCGATCCTGTTCGGCGCCGTGGGCGACTGGAAGTACGACTCGCTCGAGCGCGCGCTGCGCCCCGAGCAGGCGATCCTCGGGCTGCGCAAGCATCTCGAGCTGTTCGCGAACTTCCGCCCGGCGATCTGCTACCCGCAGCTCGTCGATGCGTCGCCGCTGAAGCCGGAGCTGGTCGCGGGCCTCGACATCCTGATCGTGCGCGAACTGAACGGCGACATCTACTTCGGCCAGCCGCGCGGCGTGCGTGCCGCACCGGACGGCCTGTTCGCGGGCGAACGCGAAGGCTTCGACACGATGCGCTATTCGGAACCTGAAGTGCGCCGTATCGCGCACGTCGCGTTCCAGGCGGCCCGCAAGCGCGCGAAGAAGCTGCTGTCGGTCGACAAGGCGAACGTGCTCGAAACGTCGCAGTTCTGGCGCGACATCATGATCGACGTGTCGAAGGAGTACGCGGACGTCGAGCTGTCGCACATGTACGTCGACAACGCGGCGATGCAGCTCGCGAAGGCGCCGAAGCAGTTCGACGTGATCGTCACCGGCAACATGTTCGGCGACATCCTGTCGGATGAAGCGTCGATGCTGACGGGCTCGATCGGCATGCTGCCGTCGGCGTCGCTCGACAAGAACAACAAGGGCCTGTACGAACCGTCGCACGGTTCGGCGCCGGACATCGCGGGCAAGGGCATCGCGAACCCGCTCGCGACGATCCTGTCGGCCGCGATGATGCTGCGTTACTCGCTGAATCGTGCGGAGCAGGCCGATCGCATCGAGCGCGCAGTGAAAACGGTGCTCGAACAGGGCTACCGCACGGGCGATATCGCGACGCCGGGTGGCAAGCAGGTCGGCACGACGGCGATGGGCGACGCGGTGGTCGCGGCGCTGTAACGCAGGCAAGTAGAAAGGGCGCGAACGGGCCGCGAAATCGGCCGGTTCGCGCGCGGTTGGCCGTTGTGCGGGCAACCGGCTTTGTGTAGACTCGAACGATGGCGCAAATTTCCCTGATCTCCCCGGTCTTGAAACTCCACGGCAACATTGCCCGTGCGGGTGCGCGCGCCATCGTCATCACGAAAACCATTACCACGAAAACGATCATTAAACGCTGATCGTCCGTCGTGCCCGCCTATTTCCCCGCGCGGTCACACCGGGGACGGAAATGGCGGGGAAGCTCCATCAAAGGGTTAGTCATGAACGTAGGTCTCGTAGGTTGGCGCGGCATGGTCGGCAGCGTCCTGATGCAGCGCATGCAGGAAGAGGGCGATTTCGACCTGATCGAACCGGTGTTTTTCAGCACCAGCAACACGGGCGGCAAAGCGCCGTCGTTCGCGAAAAACGAGACTACGCTCAAGGACGCGACCAACGTCGACGAGCTGAAGAAGTGCGACGTGATCATCACGTGCCAGGGCGGCGACTACACGAACGACGTGTTCCCGAAGCTGCGCGCGGCGGGCTGGAACGGCTACTGGATCGATGCGGCATCGTCGCTGCGGATGAAGGACGACGCGGTCATCATCCTCGATCCGGTCAACCTCGACGTGATCAAGGACGCGCTCGTCAAGGGCACGAAGAACTTCATCGGCGGCAACTGCACGGTCAGCCTGATGCTGATGGCGCTTGGCGGCCTGTTCCGCGAGAACCTCGTCGACTGGATGACGGCGATGACCTACCAGGCCGCATCGGGCGCGGGCGCGCAGAACATGCGCGAACTGCTGTCGCAGATGGGCACGCTGAACGGCGCGGTAAAGGAGCAACTCGCCGATCCGGCATCCGCGATCCTCGACATCGACCGCCGCGTGCTGGCCGCGATGAACAGCGACGCGATGCCGACCAGCAACTTCGGCGTGCCGCTCGCCGGCTCGCTGATCCCGTGGATCGACAAGGATCTCGGCAACGGGATGTCGAAGGAAGAGTGGAAGGGCGGCGCGGAAACCAACAAGATCCTCGGCAAGCCGGCAATGGGCGAGCCGGGTTCGATCCCGGTCGACGGCCTGTGCGTGCGGATCGGCGCAATGCGCTGCCACTCGCAGGCACTGACGATCAAGCTGAACAAGGACGTGCCGCTCGACGAGATCAACGGCATCCTCGCGTCGGCGAACGACTGGGTGAAGGTCGTGCCGAACGAGCGTGAAGCGTCGATGCGCGACCTGTCGCCGGCGAACGTCACGGGCACGCTGACGGTGCCGGTCGGCCGCCTGCGCAAGCTCGCGATGGGCGGCGAATACCTGTCGGCGTTCACGGTCGGCGACCAGCTGCTGTGGGGTGCGGCCGAGCCGCTGCGCCGCATGCTGCGCATCCTGCTCGACAAGTAAGCTCGTGTGTCCGGCCCGCGATGCGCGGGCCGCGTTGCACAAGATGGCGCGCCGCGCCGGCCTTGACGATATCAGGGCCGGCGCGGCGCGTTTTTCATGTGCGCGTCAGCGCATGTTCAGCAGCGTCTGGTCGACGGTCTGCTGGGTCTTGATCGTCTGCGCATTTGCCTGGTAATCGCGCTGCGCCTTGATCAGGTTCACGAGCTCGGTCGTCAGGTCGACGTTCGAGTTTTCCAGCGCACTTCCCTGCAACGTGCCGTGGTTCGTGCTGCCCGGCGCGGAGATCTGCGGCACGCCCGACGCGGCGGTTTCCACATACTGATTGCCGCCGATGTTCTCGAGCCCGTTCGGGTTGTTGAAGTTCGCGAGCGCGATCAGGCCGAGCACCGCGCTCTGGCCGTTCGAGTAGTTGCCGGTCAGCTTGCCGTCGGTGCCGATCGAGAACGTCGTCAGCGTGCCGCTCGCGAAGCCGTCTTGTGCGAGGTTGGTCACGCCGCTCTTTCCGCCGAACTGCGTCGTGCCGCCCAGGTCGAGCGTCAGGTTCTGCGGATTGGCGCCGCCCGACGCGTTGGGGATCGAAAACGCGAACTGACCGAGGCTCGGCGTCGGCTGGCCGGTGGCGGCCGACGTGGTCGAGGTGATCCGGCCCGATGTGTCGAACGTGACGGTGCCGAGATTCGTCGGCGTCTGGCCCTGCACGCCCGCGTAGGCCTGCCAGGTGCCGGCCGCGTTCTTCGAGAAGTACATCGACACCTGCTGCGAGCCGCCGAGCGTGTCGTACACCTGGATCGACGAATTGTAGTTGTACGTGGTGTTGTCGCCCGGGTTGAACGGCGTCTTGGCCGGCACCTTGTCCTGCGAATTCAGGTTGAACTGGCCGGTGATCTTCGTCGTCGCCTGCGGGGCGATGTTGTTGGTCGGCGCCTGCAGCGGCACGGTCGCCGCGGTATTGATCGCGCCGCCCGGGCCTGCCGCATAGCCCATCAGGTTGCGGTTTTGCGAATCGACGATGGCGCCGCTCTTGTCGCGGTGGAATACGCCGTCACGCGAGTACGTCGTCACGCCGTTGTTCGACATCTGGAAGAAGCCGTTGCCGTTGATCGCGATGTCGAGCGACGACTTCGTCGTGTTGATCGTCCCCTGGCCGAATTGCTGCTGCACCGACGCGAGCCGCGTGCCGATGCCGATCTGCGTGTTGGTCGACGTCGCAACCGAATTCGCGTACATGTCGGCGAAGTTCGCGCGCCCCTGCTTGAAGCCGACCGTGTTTGCGTTCGCAATGTTGTTGCCGATCACGTCGAGATGGTTCGCCGCGCCGGCCAACCCGCTCAAACCCTGCTGATAGCCCATGTTCGATCCCCGTAACGAGCTGGTGAGTAGATGCAGTCGTGCGACTGCGCGATGCCTCCCTGGCACCTGACGACGTCAGCCCGGCCACGCGCGTGCCCGCCTTTCCGGCAGGTGCGTGCGCGATGGTCGAACTGCGCCGATTCTTGTTTGAAGTCGATCGTAACGACGGCAATTATTCGATCTGTGTAATTTTGTGTAATGTAATTGAATTGCTGTCGAAATGATCGATTTCGTATGAGCAATGAAACGGGGGTAAGGCCTGGAAGCCTTGTGCGGCGGGGGGTTGGTGGTGGAAATGTCCAATCCGACGATAAGAGAGGGGAATTGGCCTCTTATCGATCAATTGAAATTTATTTGAATGGATTGGGGAGCGGCGGGATTTGTTTTTATTGGATATTGCTAATTCATTAACGGCAGGTGGCGCGATTTATTGAGCAAACGTGTCCGATTTCGCAGTCGTGGCGCGGCATCGAGCCCCGGAGTGGGCAGGCCGCCGGGTGAGCGGCAAGGGGCGCGCCATTCGTTCGGGACGGGATGCGGCCGGGCGTTTTTCAGTCGAGGGAGGTGTGCTTCCGACCGATCGGGAACGCTGGTCGCACCGTGTGAACCCGGGCATCGGAGCGGCCCGGCCGGCGGGTGCGCGGACGCGCGAACGCGGCCGGTTGCACCCATCGGCGACGAATTCGGCCCGAACCCGATCACGTGAAGTAAACTACGCGGTTACGACGCACAGACCCGCCGAAAGCGTCGCGTTCAACGCGACGCTTTTGCATTTCTGCGGCAACTTTATTGACGCTTTCAACCGCGAATCCGAGCCGCGCCCGCGCGCGGCGATAGAGCCAACGATGTCCCGAATTTCCTTGTTTCCGCGTCAGTCCCGTCTGTCGCGCGCCGTGCGTGGCGCGCTGGCGATCCTGGCGCTCGGCGCAACCGCATCGGCCTGGGCGGCAGGCACCGGCGAACTGCCGGCGTCCGCTGCCGGCGGTGCAGTGCCGCTTACCGTGACGGTCCAGCCCGGCCAGTCGCTGAACGACATCGCGAAAGCGGCCACGCAGTCGCGCGATCCCGGTGTGCTCGCGCGCGCCGGCCGCGCGCTGTTCGACGCCAATCCGCAGGCGTTCATGAAGCACGACGCGAGCCGCCTGAAAGTCGGCGCGACGCTGACCGTGCCGGCGCTCGATGCGACAGGCGCGGCACTCGTGCCGGCCGCTGCATCCGGTGCATCCGGTGCATCGGGTACGACGGCAGCGTCCGCGCCCGTCTCGGCATCCGGCGGCACGGCGGTCGCGCAGCATGGTGCGTCGGCGCCGCATCCGGGGTCGACCCCGGCGGCGACCGTGCCATCCGCGCCGGTGGCGCCGGCCGTGCATGCGGCTCCGGTGAGCGGTGCGAGCGTCGCGACGGCCGCCGGTGCGGCGGCATCGCTCGGCGCTTCGACGGCACACGGCGCATCGGCCGTCGAAAGCACGCAGCCGGCGGCGCCCGTTGCCGGTGCAAGCGGTCCGCATGTGTGGAGCGGCGCGATCCAGTCGGTGCCGTCGTCCGCGAGTGGCGCCGCGCTTCCGCCTGTTGCGGGCAGCCAGGTTTCGGGCATGAACGAACCGGCCGGCGCGGCGCCCGCCACGGGCGCGTCGCAGCCGCGGCCGTCGAGCCTGCAGCAACTGCTGGCGCTGAAGAACCGCGTGCTGATGGAACTGCAGAAGCACGGTATCGGCAAGCCGGCCACGACGAACGAGGTCACGCCGGCGCTGGCGCCGGCACCTGTTGCGCCGCGTCCGGCCGCGAACGATACGGGCGCGTCCGCTGCCGCGCCGACGGCAGGTGAAGCCGCGTCCGGCGTTGCTGCCAGCGCAGTCCAGCCGGCATCGGTAACGGCGCCCGCGCAACCGGCAGCGCCGGTGGCGGCACCTGCGCGCAGTACCGGGCAGATGGACTGGCGTCCGGCCGCGGTGGCCGGTGCGGCCGTGATCGTCCTCGCCGCGGGTTTTGCGTGGCGCAAGCGCCGGAAGGGCCGGCGCGCGGAAGAAGCGGGTGATGCGGGTACGAGCGCGACGGCTGCTGCGGTCGTCGCGGGCGGGGCCGCGGCTGCTGCGGCAGAAACCGACGCCGCGCCGTCCGTCGAGCCGGAACTGCCGATCCGGCCCGAGATGCCGGTCGCACGCGACGCGGCTTCCGACTTGAGCCTTGCCGCGGCCACTGCCGCAGCGGCGGAGACGGTCGAGGCGCCTGACACGGATGTGTCGCCGGCGCCGGAAGTGGTGCCGCCGCATGACGAGCAGTCCGAATTGCCGGCTGCGCACGCCGTTGTGCCGACCGTGAGCGAGGCGGCTCCGGCTCCGCACGATGCCGAGCCGGTAGAGAAGATCGCTGCCGAAAAGCCCGCGGAACAGCCTGCCGAGACGCCGATCGCACCCGCGGCCACCGAAACGCAGCACGCGGCGCTGATGCAGAACGCGATCAGCGCGCTCAACAGCCTCGACATGCCGCTGCCGCCGCGCACGCAGGACGAGCCGTCGCTGGCGACGGACGAGTCTGCCGCGCAGGCAACGCAGTCCGACATCGATCAAGTTGCAACTAACGGTCAAGCCGGCCAGCGCCTCCCGATTGGCGCGATCGATCCGGCCCCTGAACATCCGGCCGACCAGGACGACGAGTTCGATTGGGATCCGGACGCGGCGACGCCTGCCGGCCAGGCGGGCAGCCCGTTCGCGACGTCGTCGCTGCCGCCGCTCGGCGGCGCGCAGTTCGGCGCGCTGAAGCTCGACTTCGATCTGGACCTGCCGTCCACGCCGGGCGCCGCGTTGCCGGCGCTGACGCCGGACGAACTTGCCCGCATCGCGCGCAACAAGCTCGACCTCGCGACCGAATATGTCGAGCTGGGCGACCTGTCCGGCGCACGGACGCTGCTGCAGGAAGTGGTCGACGCAAACGACACCGCGACGCGCGACGATGCGCGTGCGCTGCTCGCGAAACTGGCGGACGAGGCGTGATGCGGATCGCGCTCGGCATTCAGTACGACGGCGCGGCGTTCTGCGGCTGGCAGGCGCAGCCGCACGGCAAGACGGTGCAGGACCGGCTCGAGCACGCGCTGGCCGAGTTCGCGCGCGTGCCGCTGCATACGACGGTGGCCGGGCGGACCGACACGGGCGTGCACGGGCTCGGGCAGGTCGTGCATTTCGATACCGACCTGGATCGCGAGGTGTTCTCGTGGGTGCGCGGGACCAACGCGTTCCTGCCGCCGACCGTGGCGGTGCAATGGGCGAAGCCGATGCCGGAGACGTTCCACGCGCGTTTCTCGGCGTTCGAGCGCACCTATTACTACGCGCTGTACGTGCATCCCGTGCGCTCGCCGATGCTGGCGGGGCGCGCGGGCTGGATCCACACGCCGCTCGACGACGACGCGATGCGCGCCGCCGCCGCGCACCTGATCGGCGAGCACGACTTCTCGTCGTTCCGGTCGTCGGAATGCCAGTCGAAGACGCCGGTCAAACACCTGTACCAGATCGACGTGCGGCGCGTGGGCCATTTCATTCATTTCCGGTTCCGCGCCAACGCGTTCCTGCACCACATGGTGCGCAACCTGATGGGCTGCCTCGTCGCGGTCGGCCGCGGTCGTTATCCGGCCGGCTGGCTTGCCGACGTGCTGGCCGGGCGCGATCGCACTCTCGCGGCGCCCACGTTCATGGCCGACGGGCTGTACCTCGCCCACGTCGGCTACCCGGCGGAATTCGCCGTCCCGCCCGCGCAGCTCGGCAGCGTGCCGTGGAGCAGCGTCTGGGCCGACCTGGACCCTCAACCATGACGGATCACGCCGTGTCTCCTTCGACTCCCGCCGCGGCCGGCCTGCCGCCGCGCACGCGCATCAAGCTGTGCGGGCTGTCGCGTCCCGAGGACGTGCTGCACGCGGCGGCGCTCGGCGCCGACGCGATCGGTCTCGTGTTCTACCCCAAGAGCCCGCGCGCGGTGACGATCGCGCAGGCGGCCGAGCTGGCGCGCCTCGCGCCGCCGTTCGTGTCGGTGGTCGGGCTGTTCGTGAACGCGACCGAAGCCGAGATCGAAGCCGTCGTGCGCGACGTGCCGCTCACGCTGCTGCAGTTCCACGGCGACGAGACGCCGGAACAGTGCGACGCGCTCGGCCGCGCGGCCCGCCTGCCGTGGTTGCGCGCGGTGCGCGTCGGCCCCTCGACGCAGCGTGCCGATTTGGTAGAATCGGCACTTCATTATTCGAAAGCGCGCGGCCTCCTGTTCGACACCCTGGTGCCGGATTACGGCGGTAGCGGCAAGGTCTTCGATTGGTCTCTTATTCCCGCAGAGCTCGCGCATCGGGCCGTTTTGAGTGGTGGCTTGAGCGCGCAAAACGTCGGTGATGCGATTCGCCAGTTGCGCCCGTTTGCTGTCGATGTCTCGAGTGGCATCGAAGTGGAGGGCGCGAAGGGCGTGAAGGATCACGCCCGGATGGCGGCGTTCGTACGCGCGGTGCGCGAAGCGGACGCCGGGTGATGCAAGCCGGCGCGGCCCCGAAAGCGGGGCGCCCCGACCGATCGAGAGAGACACCATGTACAACCTTCCTGATGACCGCGGCCACTTCGGCCCGTATGGCGGCGTGTTCGTCGCCGAGACGCTGATTCACGCGCTGGACGAACTGCGCGCGGCGTATGAAAAATTCCAGAACGATCCCGATTTCGTCGCCGAATTCGAGCGCGAGCTGAAGCATTTCGTCGGCCGCCCGTCGCCGATCTATCACGCGCAGCGCTGGAGTGAGACGCTCGGCGGCGCGCAGATCTACCTGAAGCGTGAAGACCTGAACCACACGGGCGCGCACAAGATCAACAACGTGATCGGCCAGGCGCTGCTCGCGAAGCGCATGGGCAAGAAGCGCGTGATCGCCGAGACGGGCGCCGGCCAGCACGGCGTCGCGACCGCGACGATCTGCGCCCGCTTCGGGATGGAGTGCGTCGTCTACATGGGCTCGGAAGACGTGCGCCGCCAGGCCGCGAACGTCTACCGGATGAAGCTGCTCGGCGCGACGGTCGTGCCGGTCGAATCGGGTTCGCGCACGCTGAAGGACGCGCTGAACGAAGCGATGCGCGACTGGGTCACGAACATCGAAAGCACGTTCTACATCATCGGCACGGTCGCGGGCCCGCACCCGTACCCGATGATGGTGCGCGACTTCCAGCGCGTGATCGGCGACGAGTGCAAGGTGCAGATGCCCGAGCTCGCGGGCCGGCAGCCGGACGCGGTGATCGCCTGCGTCGGCGGCGGCTCGAACGCGATGGGCATCTTCTATCCGTACATCGACGACACGTCGGTGCAGCTGATCGGCGTCGAAGCGGCCGGCGACGGCCTCAACACGGGCCATCACGCGGCGTCGCTGATCGCCGGCAGCCCGGGCGTGCTGCACGGCAACCGTACCTACCTGCTGCAGGACGACAACGGCCAGATCATCGAGACGCATTCGGTGTCGGCGGGCCTCGACTATCCGGGCGTCGGCCCCGAGCACGCATGGCTGAAGGACAGCGGCCGCGCACAGTACGTCGGCATTACCGACGAGGAGGCGCTGAAGGCGTTCCACGACTGCTGCCGGATCGAGGGGATCATTCCCGCGCTCGAGTCGAGCCACGCGATCGCGTACGGCGTGAAGCTCGCGCCGACGTTGCCGAAGGACAAGATCCTGCTCGTCAACCTGTCGGGCCGCGGCGACAAGGACATGCACACGGTCGCCGAGCGATCGGGCATCGAGCTCTGACCCCGACCGATGCGTGACCTGATCGAAGAACCGGGCGGCGGTGCCGCGAGCGAGGCGGGGGCGGCGGTTCAACCCGCCGCCGCCGTGCCGCGCGCGCTGCCGTCCGGGATCGAATTGCACAACCGCGATTTCCTGACCGATGCCGCGCACCTGCCGGACGCGTCGATCGACCTGATCGTCGCCGATCCGCCGTACGGGCTCGGCAAGGACTACGGCAACGACTCGGACAAGCGTTCGGGCGACGACTTTCTCGCGTGGACGCGCGAGTGGCTCGAGCTCGCGATTCCGAAGCTGAAGCCGAGCGGGTCGATGTACATCTTCTGCACGTGGCAGTACGCGCCGGAAATCTTCAGTTTCCTGAAGACGCAGCTCACGATGGTCAACGAGATCATCTGGGACCGGCGCGTGCCGAGCATGGGCGGCACGACGCGCCGTTTCACGTCGGTGCACGACAACATCGGCTTTTTCGCGGTTTCCAGGGCGTATTACTTCGATCTCGATCCGGTCCGCATCCCGTACGACGCCGACACGAAGAAGGCCCGCTCGCGCAAGCTGTTCGAAGGCAGCAAGTGGCTGGAGATGGGCTACAACCCGAAGGACGTCTGGTCGGTTTCGCGCCTGCACCGGCAGCACGCGGAGCGCGTCGATCATCCGACCCAGAAGCCGCTGGAAATCATCGAGCGGATGGTGCTCGCAAGCTGCCCGCCGGGCGGCCGCGTGCTCGATCCGTTCATGGGCAGCGGCACGACCGCGGTGGCCTGCGCACGGCAGGGGCGCGACTTCGTCGGCTACGAGATCAACGAAAGCTATTGTGCGATCGCGCACGAGCGTGTGAACGCGCTCGCTGCGCCGGCGTGCGCGTGAATCGCGCCGCCGCGTCGCCGAAGCATTGAGGAAAAATTGCCATGTCCCGTATTCAGCAAACCTTCGCCGCGCTCGCCGAACAAGGCCGTAAGGGCCTGATCCCGTTCATCACGGCCGGCGATCCCGATCCCGCGAAAACCGTCGAATTCATGCACGCGCTCGCCGCAGGCGGCGCGGACGTGATCGAACTCGGCGTGCCGTTCTCGGACCCGATGGCCGACGGCCCGGTGATCCAGCGCTCGTCGGAACGCGCGCTCGCGCGCGGCGTCACGCTGAAGAGCGTGCTCGCCGACGTGAAGCGCTTTCGCGAAACCGACCCCAAAACGCCCGTCGTGCTGATGGGTTATGCGAACCCGATCGAGCGGATGGGCGTCGACGCGTTCGCGGCCGAAGCGCAGGCGGCCGGTGTCGACGGCGTGCTTGTGGTCGACTATCCGCCGGAAGAGGCGGGCGTGTTCGCCGAGAAAATGCGCGCCGCGCAGATCGATCCGATCTTCCTGCTCGCGCCCACGTCGACCGATGAACGTATCGCCGACGTCGGCAAGATCGCGAGCGGCTACGTGTATTACGTGTCGCTCAAGGGCGTGACCGGCGCAGGAAATCTGGATGTTTCGAGCATTGCGGGTAAAATCCCGGCCATCAAGTCGCGCGTGCCGGTTCCGGTCGGCGTCGGCTTCGGTATCCGCGACGCCGAAACGGCGCGCGCGGTGGCCGAGGTGTCGGACGCGGTCGTGATCGGCAGCCGCCTCGTGCAGCTGCTCGAAAGCGCTGCGCCGGAGGGTGCCGCCGCCGCGCTGAAGACTTTCATTGCCGAGCTGCGCGCCGCCCTGGACGGCGCGGGCAAGACGGCGCGATAAACACAACACAGGAAGCGGGAACGGGCCGGTCGGCCCGGCCCGCCACGGAACAGGAAACCATACGATGAGCTGGCTCGACAAACTGTTGCCGCCGAAGATCAAGCAGACCGACCCGAAAAGCCGCAAGGGCATTCCGGAAGGCCTGTGGGTCAAGTGCCCGTCCTGCGAGGCCGTGCTGTACCGCAACGACGTGGACGCGAACCTGCACGTGTGCCCGAAGTGCGATCACCACATGCGCATCGGCGCGCGTGAGCGCCTCGACGGGCTGCTCGATCCGGAAGGCCGTTATGAAATCGGTCAGGAAGTCGTGCCGGTCGACACGCTGAAGTTCAAGGACAGCCGCAAGTACCCCGATCGTCTGAAGGAAGCGATGGACGACACGGGCGAGACCGACGCGATGGTCGTGATGGGCGGTGCGATCCACACGCTGCCGGTGGTCGCGGCCTGCTTCGAGTTCTCGTTCATGGGCGGCTCGATGGGCTCGGTGGTCGGCGAGCGCTTCGCACGCGGCGCGCAGAACGCGCTCGAACAGCAGGTGCCGTTCATCTGCTTCACCGCGTCGGGCGGTGCACGGATGCAGGAAAGCCTGCTGTCGCTGATGCAGATGGCGAAAACCACCGCGATGCTGACCAAGCTGGCCGAAGCGAAGCTGCCGTTCATTTCGGTGCTGACCGACCCGACGATGGGCGGCGTGTCGGCGAGCTTTGCATTCCTCGGCGACGTCGTGATCGCCGAACCGAAGGCGCTGATCGGCTTCGCCGGCCCGCGCGTGATCGAGCAGACGGTCCGCGAGAAGCTGCCGGAAGGCTTCCAGCGCGCCGAATTCCTGATCAAGACGGGCGCGATCGACATGATCGTCGACCGTCGCAAGATGCGCGACGAGATCGCGCAACTGCTCGCGCTGCTGCAGCGACAGCCGGCCGACGCGCTGGCTTGACCGGCGCAAGGTTGTGAACTCTGCGCGTCGCCTGGCTTCCGCGTCAGGCGACGCGCTTCGTTTTTTGGCGTAGTGGCGGTACCGATCCAGATTTGAACCGATGAGCACTTTTCCCACTCTCGACGCGTGGCTTTCGCATCTCGAACGCGCGCACCCGGTCGGCATCGACATGGGCCTGACCCGCATCGGGCAGGTCAAGGCGGCGCTGCAGCTCGAATTCGCGTGCCCCGTCATTACCGTCGGCGGCACGAACGGCAAGGGCTCGACCTGCGCGTTCCTCGAGACGATCCTCGTGCGCGCGGGCTACAAGGTCGGCTGCCACACGTCGCCGCACCTGCTCGAATTCAACGAGCGCGCGCGCGTGAACGGGCAGAACGTCACCGATGACGAACTGCTGCCGCACTTCGAGGCCGTCGAAGCCGCACGCACGTCGTTGCCCGAGCCCGTGTCGCTCACGTACTTCGAATTCACGACGCTCGCGATCCTGCACCTGTTCGCATCGCGCGGACTGGACGCGGTGATCCTCGAAGTCGGCCTCGGCGGCCGGCTCGACGCGGTCAACATCATCGATACCGATTGCGCGATCGTCACGAGCATCGACATCGACCACACCGAATACCTCGGCGACACGCGCGAGAAGATCGCGTTCGAGAAGGCCGGGATCTTCCGTGCCGGCAAGCCGGCGATCTGCGGCGATCCGGCCGCGCCGCAAACGCTGATCGACCACGCGGAAGCGATCGGCGCCGACCTGTGGCTCGTCGGCCGCGATTTCCGCTACGAGGCGCAGGCAGGCGCGGAGCGCCAGCAGTGGAGCTACCTCGGCCGCGAGAAGCGCTATCCGGCGCTGGCGTATCCGGCGCTGCGCGGCGCGAATCAGCTGATCAATGCATCGGCCGCGCTTGCCGCGCTCGAGGCGCTGCGCCCGGTGCTGCCGGTGTCGGCGCAGGACATCCGGCTCGGCCTCGCGAACGTCGAACTGCCGGGGCGCTTCCAGGTGCTGCCCGGCAAGCCGGCGATCGTGCTCGACGTCGCGCACAACCCGCATGCATCGGCCGTGCTCGAGCAGAACCTCGGCAACATGGGTTTCTTCCCGTACACGTACGCGGTGTTCGGCGCGATGCACGACAAGGACATCGACGGCGTGCTGCAGCACCTGAAGGGCGAGATCGACCACTGGTGCGTGACCGACCTGCCGCTGCCGCGTGCGGCCACCGCCGAGCAGCTCGAAGCCGCGCTGCGCAAGGCCGGCGTCGAGGAGGGGCCCGATTCGAGCGTCACGCGTTACACGTCGCCCGCCGAAGCGTTTCGCGATGCACTAAAAAGAGCATCCGAGAATGATAGAATCGTGGTTTTCGGCAGTTTCCATACGGTTGCCGGCGTGCTGGCCTACCGTAAATCGCAGCAACACTGACTGACGGGCAGTTTCGGACTCAGCCATTCATGGGAATTTTCTCGTTCGGCAAGAAAGACGACGACGCGCCCCCGCGGCGCGGCGGTCGCACCGGGACCTCCCGGAACGTGCGCACGGAGCGCACCACTGAACGCGTCGAGCGCCGCTCGCGCCGCACCGAACGTCCGGAATCGGACGCGCTGCTCCTCGATCCGACCCTTCCAGAAAAGCAACGCGCACGCCGTCGCCTCGTCGGCGCGATCGCGCTCGTCGTCGCCGCGGTGATCGTGCTGCCGATGGTGCTCGATTCGCACCCGAAGCCGGTCACCGACGACATCGCGATCGACATCCCGAACCGGCCCGCGCACCAGGCGGTCGCGCCGCGCGACGACGATGTGTCCGACGTGCAGGCCGGCGTCGCGCATGACGAACCGCCGGCATCCGACACGGCCGTTGCGGCCGCACCGGCGCCCACGCCGAAGGATGCCGCCAAGCCGGCCGCGAAACCCGATACCACGACCACGGCGAGCGTGACGCCGCCGAAGCCTGCGCCGAAACCGGCTGCGCCCGCGGCGAAGCCGGCTGCGCCGAAGCCCGCACCCGCGGCCGTCGCGAATGCCGACGCCGCGAGCCCGGACACCGGCGACGCGTCGTCGCCGTCGTCGCCGGCCGGTGCGCGCTTCGCGGTGCAGCTCGGGTCGTTCAAGGACGACGCGACGGCCCGTTCGTGGGCCACCAAGTTGAAATCGGCGGGCGTGCCCGCATATGTCGAGCATCGCAAGCAGTCGGATGGCAGCACGGCTACACTGTTGCGTGCAGGCCCGTTCGCGGATCGCGCGGCGGCTTCCGCCGCGATCGCGAAGGTGCGCGAAGCCGGTCTGACGCAGTAACGCACGATGCTGACGGCTTTCGACTACGCTGTATTGGCGGTGATCGTGTTGTCGGCGCTGCGCGGTGCGTGGCGCGGCTTCGTGTCCGAGATTTTCGGGCTGATCGGCTGGATCGCGGCGATCGTGATCGCGGGCCGCTACGTCGGATTGGTCGTACCGTATATACCGGCGAACTGGCCGGGCGGTGCGCTGACGCAGTGGGTGATCGCCTTCGCGTTGGTCGTGATCGGCGTGGTGCTGGTCGCCGGCGTCGCGAACGCGCTGCTGTCGCGGATCGCGCAGGCCAGTGGCCTGGGCGGCGTCGACCGCTCGCTGGGCATGATGTTCGGGCTCGTCCGCGGCTGCGTGCTGGTGGTGCTGCTGGTCGCGGCGGCCGGGTTGACCGAACTGCCCAAACAGGATTTCTGGCGCAATGCGCTATTGCGTCCTTTCGCCGAACAGGGCGTGCACGAGCTGAAGCAGCTCCTGCCCGACGGCATGGCCCAGTACGTACGCGTGTGACGACGCGGCTGGGCAGGACGGAACCGATTTTGTCATTCTGAAGGACATGCCATGTGCGGCATCGTAGGCGTTATCTCCCAATCCCCGGTCAACCAGCTGATCTATGACAGCCTGCTGCTGCTGCAGCATCGCGGTCAGGACGCGGCGGGCATCGCGACGGCGGACGGCAGCAATTTCCACATGTACAAGGCGAACGGCATGGTGCGCGACGTGTTCCGCACGCGCAACATGCGCAGCCTGCCCGGCACCTACGGCATCGGCCAGGTGCGCTACCCGACGGCCGGCTCGGCGTCGAGCGAAGCCGAGGCGCAGCCGTTCTACGTGAACGCGCCGTTCGGGATCATCCTCGCGCACAACGGCAACCTGACGAACTGGCAGCAACTGAAGGACGAGATGTTCCGGATCGACCGCCGGCACATCAACACCAATTCCGACAGCGAAGTGCTGCTCAACGTGTTCGCGCACGAGCTGCAACTGTCGACCACGGGCCTCGAGCTCGATCCGGCCTCGGTGTTCAAGGCCGTCTCGGGCGTGCATCGCCGCCTGCAGGGTTCGTATGCGATCGTGTCGCTGATCGCCGGCTACGGCCTGCTCGCGTTCCGCGACCCGTTCGGCATCCGCCCGCTCTGCATCGGCAAGCTCGAGACCGAGCACGGCACCGAATGGATGGTCGCGTCGGAGTCGGTCGCGGTCGAAGGCATCGGTTTCGAATTCGTGCGCGACCTGGAGCCGGGCGAAGCGATCTTCATCGACAAGGCCGGCAACTTCCACAGCCAGCAGTGCGCGGAGAACCCGACGCTGAACCCGTGCATGTTCGAATACGTGTACCTCGCGCGTCCGGATTCGTGCCTCGACGGCGTGCCGGTCTACAACGTGCGCCTGCGCATGGGCGACTATCTCGCCGAGAAGATCAAGCGCGAACTGCCGAACGTGCCGATCGACGTCGTGATGCCGATTCCCGATTCGTCGCGCCCGGCCGCGATGCAGGTCGCCGCGAAGCTCGGCGTCGAGTACCGCGAAGGCTTCTTCAAGAACCGCTACGTCGGCCGCACCTTCATCATGCCGGGGCAGGCCGTGCGCAAGAAGTCGGTGCGCCAGAAGCTCAATGCGATGAGCATCGAGTTCAAGGACAAGAACGTGCTGATCGTCGACGATTCGATCGTGCGCGGCACGACCTCGCACGAGATCGTGCAGATGGCGCGTGACGCGGGCGCGAAGTCGGTGATCTTCGCGTCGGCCGCGCCGCCCGTGAAGTTCCCGAACGTGTACGGCATCGACATGCCGACGCGCGGCGAGCTCGTCGCACACGGCCGCACCGACGAAGACGTCGCGAAGATCATCGGCGCCGACCACCTGATCTACCAGGACGTCGACGACCTGCGCCGCGCGGTGCGCGACATCAACCCGAAGCTCGAACGCTTCGAGGCGTCGTGCTTCGACGGCAACTACATCACCGGCGACGTGACGCCCGAGTATCTCGATGCGATCGAGCGCGCGCGCCTCACGCCGGCGTCGCAGGCCGATCGCGATACGGCCGGCGACACCGAACGTTCGCAGATGAACCTGCAGCTGTCGGTCGAGTGACACCGGCGCACGCTTTGATCGAGGCGTGATAGGATGTGGCCTTGCGTCGATTTGATATCAGCTTGCGGACGCGGGGCGACTTCCCAAAACAGCTAAAGCGAAGGCCGGTGGCAACCGGCCCGAGTCGATCGCTGTCGTACCGCACCGAAGCCCGCTGATGCCGACGCATAGCGGGCTTTTTGTTTTTGGGCCTGGTTTTGATCTGGCCTGCGCGACGCGCGTGGCCATCGGATACGGAAAACGGAACATGGACGACTCCCTCAACTTCGACACGCTTGCCGTGCGCGCGGGCACGCTGCGCAGCGACTTCAACGAGCACTCGGAAGCGCTGTTCCTCACGTCGAGCTTCTGCTTCCAGAGCGCGGCCGACGCGGCCGAGCGCTTCGCGAATTCGGAAGACTACTTCACCTATTCGCGCTTCACGAACCCGACCGTCACGATGTTCCAGGATCGTCTCGCGGCGCTCGAAGGCGGCGAGGCGTGCATTGCGACGGCATCCGGGATGGCCGCGATCATGTCGGTCGTGATGGCCGCGCTGCAGGCCGGCGACCACCTCGTCAGCTCGCGCAGCCTGTTCGGCTCGACGCTCGGGATGTTCTCGCAGATCTTCAACAAGTTCGGGATCACGACGACCTTCGTCGACCCGACTGACCTGAACGCGTGGAAGGAAGCCGTGCGTCCGGAAACGAAGATGTTCTTCCTCGAGACGCCGTCGAACCCGCTGACCGAACTCGCCGACATCGAGGCGATCGGCAAGATCGCGAAGGCATCGAACGCGCTGTTCGTCGTCGACAACTGTTTCTGCAGCCCGGTGCTGCAGCAGCCGCTGAAGCTCGGCGCGGATGTCGTGATGCACTCGGCGACGAAATTCCTCGACGGCCAGGGCCGCGTGCTCGGCGGCGCGCTGGTCGGCTCGAAGGAATTCATCATGGGCAAGGTGTTCCCGTTCGTGCGCAGCGCGGGCCCGACGCTGTCGGCGTTCAACGCGTGGGTGCTGCTGAAGGGGATGGAGACGCTGTCGCTGCGCGTCGAGAAGCAATCGGCGAACGCGCTGGAGATCGCGCGCTGGCTCGATTCGCATCCGGCCGTCGCGCGCGTGTTTCATCCGGGCCTCGAATCGCACCCGCAGCACGAGCTCGCGAAGCGTCAGCAGAAGGCGGGCGGGTCGATCCTGTCGTTCGAGCTGAAGGGCGACACCCCCGAACAGCAGCGCGCGAATGCCTGGCGCGTGATCGACAACACGAAGCTGATCTCGATCACCGGCAACCTCGGCGACACGCGTACGACCATTACGCATCCGGCGACCACCACGCACGGCCGCATCACGCCGGAGGCGCGCGCGGCAGCGGGGATCAGCGAAGGGCTGATCCGCCTGTCGGTGGGCCTCGAGGATGCGGGCGACCTGCGCAAGGATCTCGCGCGCGGGCTGGAAGGCTGAGCGGGGCACGTCACGCATGCCGTGACGTGATCTGACGTGACGATGGACGAAGGGCCGTTCGCGCAAGCGGGCGGCCCTTCCGTTTTGCGTGCCGATGAAATCGCGCGGTTTACCCGGTGTGATCGTCGCTGGCGTGCGTGTCGTTGCGCATCGCCTGCACCATCCACCGCAGCGTGTCGTCGAGCGGCGTGACGGGCAGCTCGCCCACCGCGCGCCGCAGCTTGTCGCGCGACCCGGACAGGCTCTTCACCTCGTTGTGCCGCACGAAACGCGGATCGATCGTCACGTCGATCACGTATCCGGCGATACGCGACAGCATCGCCAGCACTTCCTTCAGCGAATACGCGCGCTCCGAGCACACGTTGAACGTCTCGCCCGCCGGCGCGGCTTCGACCAGCTTCAGGTACGCGGCCGTCACGTCGCGCACGTCGGAGAAATCGCGGCTCACGTCGAGGTTGCCGAGCGAGATCCGCGGGGCGTTGCGCGCGTAGTGCGCGACGAGCTTCGGCAGCAGGTACGCATCGCTCTGGCCGACACCCGTGTAGTTGAACGGCCGCGCGATCACGATCGGCAGACGGTCGGCCCACAGTTTCGCCGCGTATTCCATCGCGAGCTTGCTGACCGCGTAGTCGTTCGCCGGGGCGGGGGCGACGGTTTCGTCGAGCACGCCGGCCGTCGAATTGCCGTAGATGTTCGCGCTGCTGGCGAGCAGCACGGCCGACGGGCGGCGGTCGAGGCCCGCAAGCGCGGCCAGCAGGTTGCGGGTGCCGACGATGTTGACCGCGTAGGTTTCCGACGGCTCGTCCTGCGCGACATGCGCGCGCGCGGCGAGATGCACGACCGCATCGGGCCGGGCGTCGGCGGCCGCCGCGCGCAGCGCCTGCGCGTCGAGCAGGTCGATGGGCAGCAGCGTGCAGTGCGCGAAGGTCGGATCGTCGGGGCGTGCCGCGCCGGGCGCGACCGTGCCCCAGACCTCATAGCCGGCCGCCTGCAGGCGCTCGGCCATGTAGCGGCCCGTGAAGCCCGTCAGGCCGGTGACGAATGCACGGCGCGACGGGCGTCCGGCTTCAGAACGTGTCATGGTGTTGATTCCGCGTCAAATCGGCTTCGACCATCATCTGGCAAAGTTGTTCGAGCGTCGTCTTCGGTTCCCAGCCGAGTTTGGATCGGGCCTTGTCGGCGCAGCCGATCAGCAGGTCGACCTCGGCAGGGCGATAGAACTTCGGGTTCACTTCCACGAGCACGTTGCCGTTCGACGCGTCGAGGCCGCGTTCCTGTTCGCCCTTGCCGGTCCATTCGATCTGGTAGCCGGCCGCCGCGAACGCCATCCGCACGAAATCGCGCACGGTCTCGGTGCGGTTGGTCGCGAGCACGTAGGTGTCGGGTTCGTCGGCCTGCAGCATGCGCCACATGCCTTCGACATATTCAAGTGCAAAACCCCAGTCGCGCTTCGCGTCGAGGTTGCCGAGCTCGAGGCGGGTCGCCTTGCCGAGCTTGATCTTCGCGATGGTGTCGGTGATCTTGCGCGTGACGAACTCGCGGCCGCGCAGCGGCGATTCGTGGTTGAACAGGATGCCGCTGCTGCCGAACAGGCCATACGACTCGCGGTAGTTCACCGTCATCCAGTGCGCGTACAGCTTCGCGACGCCGTACGGGCTGCGCGGATAGAACGAGGTCGCTTCCGTCTGCGGAATCGACTGTACCTTGCCGAACATCTCCGACGTCGACGCCTGGTAGAAGCGCGTCTTCGGGCTCACGACGCGAATCGCCTCGAGCAGGTTCAACGGACCCAGGCCGGTTACTTCGGCGGTCGTCGCCGGCTGGTCGAACGACACGCCGACGAAGCTTTGCGCGGCGAGGTTGTACAGCTCGTCGGGCTGCGTGCGTTCGAGCAGGCGCAGGCTCGAGCCGGCGTCGGTCAGGTCGTGTTCGACGAGCGTGAGGTTCGGGTGCGCGTCGACGCCGAGCTCGGCGATGCGCCAGAAATTCACCGAGCTGGTGCGGCGGTAGGTGCCCGTGACCTCGTAGCCCTTGTCGAGCAGCAGCTTGGTCAGGTAGGCGCCGTCTTGCCCCGAGATCCCGGTAATGATGGCCTTCTTGCGAGTTTGGCTCATGACGTTGTCCTGGTAGAAACGATGGAGGGTGAAAGTCAGGCGGTCGTGCCGGCGGCGGCCGGCAGCGCACGGCGTGCGGGGCCGCGCGTCAGGCGCCTTTCGAAGCCGTACCAGCTCAGGGTCGCGTACGCGAGCGTGATCGCGAGCGCCAGCGCGGCCGTGACGAAGCGGTTCAGGTGCAGCGGCCACAGCGCGTACAGCACGCTGAGGTGGATCAGGTACACGGTGTAGCTGACGGTGCCCACGTAGACGAGCAGCGGGTTCGTCAGCACGCGCTGCACGAGGCCGCGTCCGCGCAGCGCGATCACGACGATCGACGTGCACAGCAGCAGCGAGATGCTGTAGAGCGCGGCGTTCGACAGCGGCGTGTTCGCGGCGCGGAAACGCGGGAACGACAGGTGCAGCCAGCCGAGGATCGCGAGCGACACGAGCGCGCCGACGATCGCGAGCGGATAGAACGGTTCCAGCGCGCGCCGGTCGCGGCGCAGCACGATCGCGAGCAGCGCGCCGGCGGCGAGCAGGTCCATCCGGAACGGCGTCAGGTAGTAGATCGGCCAGAACGAGTCGAACCACGGCGTCGCGATCGCGCGCAGCACGGGGGCCGCGACGATCAGCGCGGCGGCGACCCACAGCAGCGCGCGCTCCGAGCACCACAGCACGACGAACGGCCAGAAGATGTAGAACTGCTCCTCGACCGCGAGCGACCACAGCACGTTCAGGCTGTCGTGGCCGATGCTGCCAAGCGACAGCCCGATGTTGGTCGAGAAGAACGCGAACCACGGCCAGTGCGGCAGCCAGCCCGCACCGAACAGGATCGTCGACACCACCAGCAGCAACACGTACGGTGGCAGGATGCGGCGCACGCGGCGTGCGTAGAAGTGGCTGAAGTACGACTGCCCGCGCGCCTTGCGATCGAGCAGGATGCCGGTGATCAGCAGGCCGCTCAGCACGAAGAACAGGTCGACGCCCATCCACAGCGGCGCCTTCAGCGCGTGCTGCAGGAACACGGCGCCCACCGCGATCGCGCGCAGCCCGTCGAGCTGCACGATGCGGCCGTGTTGCGGCGGCGTGGGGGCCGCGGGTCGCGAGAGGCCCGTCATCGCGCCGCTCCTTCGCGACGCGCGGCCTGAGCCGGGGCGAGTCGCACATCCGATGCGTAAACGTGAACGTAATGCATGCCATTAAATGAAATATCGAATCGAAATCGATTCTAGGGAAACGCTGATCAATGGACCAACTTCCGAAGTTGCAGGCGAGATGGCTTCAAATTTTCTGGATGACGAAGCGAATCGGCGCTCAATTCAGTGAATTTGGCGCGTAAGCGAGCCTCCCCTGCTCGCATTTTTCATACGCATGACGGACTGCTCCCATGGACCGATCGCAACAGATTTCGCGCAATCACCAGATTCGCCAGAGCGAACAGGCTGAACAGTTGCGCGGTGTTCTTGGCCAAGCCCTTGTATCGGGTCTTGCGATGCTGAAACAGATTCTTGACGATATGAAACGGATGCTCAACCCGCGAACGGATCTGCGCCTTGGTTCGCTCGAGCGCGATCACCAGGTCCTTCAGCGCTCCTTCTTGCATCGCCTTGATCTTTCCCCGCCTGGCAGCGACGTGCCACTTCACGGCCTTGCCCGCCATTTCCTCGCGCTTGTCGACGCCAATGTAGCCCGCGTCGGCGAACACCTGCTCTTCATGCCCGTGCAGCAGGGCATGAGCTTGCGATACATCCGACACGTTGGCCGCCGTGCCAACCACACTGTGAATCAGGCCCGAGTCGGCGTCGACGCCAATGTGGGCTTTCATGCCAAAGTGCCATTCGTTGCCCTTCTTCGTTTGATGCATTTCCGGGTCACGGCTCTTCCCGGCATTCTTGGTCGACGGCGGCGCTTCAATGATCGTCGCGTCAACCAGCGTGCCTTCCTTCATCATCAGCCCACGCTCGCACAGCGAGATGCCAATCTCGTCGAACAACTTCCGTGTCAGTTCGTGTTCGATCAGCAGGCGCCGGAACTTCAACAGCGTGGTTGCATCAGGCACGTTCTCGATCGCCAGATCGATGCCGGCGAAGGCTCGCAGCGTGATGCTGTCATACAGCGCGTCTTCCAGTCCTTCGTCCGACAGTCCGTACCACTGTTGCACGAAGTAGATTCGCAGCATCCGCTCAAGGCCAATCGGCGGGCGACCTCGCGTGCCCTTCGGATAGTGCGGTTCGATGGCCGACAGCAAGCGCTGCCACGGAACGACCTTCTCCATCTCTTCCAGGAAGCGTTGGCGCCTCGTCACTCGCTTCTTGCCTGCAATTTCCGCTTCCGCGAAGCCGATCTGCCTCTTCATCGTCGTGGGTCCGTTCCGTGAGCTGTCTTCTAAACGTCCTCGGCTACGTCTGCGATGACCGCCGAGCCGAATAAATCAGCGTTTCCCTAG
>NZ_ASSI01000055.1:0-14595 GCF_000466765.1 Burkholderia sp. AU4i
TGCTCTTCCGATCTGCCTCTACGTCGCCGGCGACGTAGAGGCCGCGCACCGACGTGCGGCCGGCCGCGTCGCGCTCGGGCAGCCATGCGCGGTTGAGCGGGTCGAACCCGAACCGGCAGCCGGCGAGATCGGCGAGCTGCGTTTCGGAGCGCAGGCCGAAGCCGAGGCCGACTGCGTCGCAGTCGAGCAGGCGCGGCGGTGCGCCGTCACCGGCCGCGCGCCATGCGATTCCCGTCACGTGCGGGTCGCCGAGCACGCGCTCGAGCGTGACCCCCGTTTCGATCGCGACGCCGTGCGCGCGCAGCCAGCCGATGTAATAGAGCCCCTTCGCGAAGGTCGACGGCATGCGCAGCAGCGCGGGCGCGGCAGCGGCCTGGCGGCGCAGCGGGCTCGTGTCGAGCACGGCCGCGACCTGCGCGCCGGCCTTCGCATACTGGTAGGCGACGAGGTAAAGCAGCGGGCCCGTGCCCGCGAACACGACACGACGGCCGATCGCGCAGCCCTGCGCCTTCAGTGCCACTTGCGCGCCGCCGAGCGTATAGACCCCCGCGAGCGTCCAGCCCGGCACGGGCAACAAGCGGTCGGTCGCGCCGCTCGCAATGATCAGGTGCGAGTAGGGCACCGTCACTTCGCGGCCGTCCTGCAGCGTGTCGACGCGGCCTGCGCCGCATGACCAGGCAAGCGTGTTCGGCCGGTAGTCGACATGCGGCAGCAGCGCGGCCATCGTCCGGTGCACGGCGTCGGCCTTCGCGGCCTCGAAACCGTACAGCGTGCGCTTGCCGCGCGCGAACGCGCCGTCGGCCGGCGGCTGCCGGTAGATCTGTCCGCCCCAGCGCGCGTTCTCGTCGATCACGACCGGGCGCAGCCCCGCGTCGACCAGCGCTTCGGCCGCGCGTACGCCGGCCGGCCCCGCGCCGACGATCACCGGTTGCGGTGCGGCGCTCACGCTGCGTCTCCGGTCGCGGCCGGCCGGGCGGACGTGAGAATCCGCATGCCTTCGGCGATCGGCGTCGAGCATGCACGCACGCGCGCACCGGTTTCGGTGCGCACCCAGCAGTCCTGGCACGCGCCGATCAGGCAGAAGCCCGCGCGCGGCTGGCCGCTGAATTCGCTCACGCGCACGCGCCGCTGGGCAACGAGGATCGCGGTGAGCACGGTGTCGCCGGCGAGCGCGAGCGCGGGGCGGCCGTCCAGCGTGAACGCGACGGCGGCACGTTCGCGTTCGGCGACGCGCACGAACTGCGCACCGTCGTCCGGGATGCAAGTGGAACGGGAAACGGAAGTCGTCATCAGTGTTGGCCGATCAGGATGCGGTTCAGGCCGTACACGCGATCGAGCAGCAGCATCGCGCCGGCGGTGATGAAGATGACGAGCGCCGACACCGACGCCATCATCGGGTCGATCGACTCGGTCGCATACATGTACATGCGCACCGGCAGCGTGACCGTCTGCGGCGACGTGACGAAGATCGACATCGTCAGTTCGTCGAAGCTGTTGATGAACGCGAGCAGCCAGCCGCCGGTGATGCCGGGCACAATCATCGGCAACGTGATGCGGCGGAAGGTCGTCCACGGGTCCGCGCCGAGCGAGCACGCGGCCTGCTCGATGCTGCGGTCGAGGCCCGCGACGGACGCGAGCACGAGCCGCATCACGAACGGCGTGATGACGACCATGTGCGCGAGCACGAGCCATGCGAACGAGCCGGTCGCGCCGATCAGCGCAAAGAAGCGCAGCAGCGCGATGCCGAGCACGAGGCCGGGAATCACGAGCGGCGACAGCAGCAGCCCGTTCAGGAACGCGCGGCCGGGAAACGTCGCGCGGCCGATGGCGAGGCCCGCCGGCAGCGCGATCGCGAGCGACAGCGTCGCCGACGCGAACGCGAGCTTCACGCTGTTGAAGAACGCGGTGACGAAGTCGGGATAGTCGAGGATCGCGCGGAACCAGCGCAGCGAGAACCCGTGTGTCGGCAGCGTCAACGTCTCGTCGGGCGTGAACGCGACGAGCACTACGATCACCAGTGGCGCGAGCACGAACAGGATCACGAGCGTGTGGAAGGCGAGGGCAAAGGGGCCGTTCTTTCTCATCGCGATGCGCCTCCGAGGCTGCGCGCGTAGCGGCGTTCGAGCACGCGGTAGTAAGTGAGCATCACGACGAGGTTCGCGACCAGCAGAAGCACGGCGATCGTCGCGCCGAGCGGCCAGTTCAGCGAGCCGAGGAATTCGTCGTAGACGGCCGTGGCCGCGACCTTCAGCCGGCGGCCGCCGAGCAGGCCCGGAATCGCGAACGCGCTCGCCGACAGCCCGAACACCATCAGGCTGCCCGACAGCACGCCCGGCATCAGCTGCGGCAGCACGATGCGGCGCAGCGTCGTGAACGGCGATGCGCCGAGCGACAGCGCCGCATGCTCAGTCTGCGGATCGAGCCGCTGCAGCGCGGTCCATACCGGGATCACCATGAACGGCAGCATCACGTGCACCAGCGCGATCACGATCGCGAAGGTCGTGTATTCGAGCTTGTACGGCCCGAGGCCGGCGAGCCCGAGCGCCTGGTTCACGAGCCCGCTCGTGTTCAGCAACATGCTCCAGCCGAACGCGCGCACGACCACCGACACCAGCAGCGGTGCGAGGATCGCGAGCAGGAACAGCGAGCGCCACGGGTCGCGCATTTTCGACAGCACGTATGCCTCCGGCGTGCCGATCGCGACGCAGATCGCGGTCGTCAGCGCGGCGATGCCGAACGTGCGCGCGAAGATCGTGTGGAAGTACGACGAGCCGAGCACTTCCGCGTAGTTGCCGAACTGGAACGCGGCGATCGGGCCGGTGGCCGGATCGAAGCGGTAGAACGTCAGCATGAACGTCATCGCGAGCGGCACGAGCACGAGCGCGGCGAACAGCGCGAACGCGGGCGCGCACATCAGCCACAGCGGTGCGTGGGCGCGCCAGCTCGCGCGCGGCGCGTGGCCGCCGCCGGCGCGCGGGGACATTGCATCGGCGGCGGCCGGTGCGGCCGTGGCGGCCGCAAGCGCGGCCGGCGCGCCGTCATTCGGGAGTGGACGGGCAGGCTGTCGCATTCAGGCCTCCCGGCGCATCACGCGCACCGCGTCGCTGTGCCAGTCGATCCCGACCGGTGCGCCTTCCGCGAGCGGCTCCGCTCCTTCGTTCTGGCAGCACACGAGCACTTCGCCGAGCGCGCTGTCGACGCGGTACAGCCACTGGCTGCCGAGGAAGAAGCGGCTCGTGACGGTTGCGGCGAAGCGGCCCGCGTCGGGCGCGCACAGCCGCAGCTTCTCGGGACGGATGCAGACCGACACCGCATCGCCGATGCGCATGTCGCGCTCGCGCGCCGGCAGGTGCGCGAGCCGGCCCGTTTCCGCGAGATCGTGACCGAGGTCGATGCGGATCGCATCGCCGTCGTGCGCGACGATCGTGCCGGGCAGCAGGTTCGCCTTGCCGATGAACTGCGACACGAAACGGTTTTCCGGGCGCTCGTACGCGCGGTACGGCGTATCGGTCTGCGTGATGCGGCCGGCTTCCATCACGACCACGCGGTCGCTGATCGACAGCGCTTCCGACTGATCGTGCGTGACCATGATCGTCGTCGTGCCGATCTTGCGCTGGATCGCGCGCAGCTCGAACTGCATGTCCTCGCGCAGCTTCGCGTCGAGGTTCGACATCGGTTCGTCGAGCAGCAGCACCGGCGGCTCGATCACGACCGCGCGCGCGATCGCGACGCGCTGCCGCTGGCCGCCCGACAGCTCGCGCGGGAAGCGGTGCGCGAGCGCGTCGAGACGCACGAGCGCGAGGGCCGCGCGGATGCGCTCGGCGCGCTCGGCCTTGTCGACGCCGCGCATGTCGAGGCCGAAGCCGACGTTCTCGGCGACGCTCATGTGCGGAAACAGCGCATAGCTCTGGAACACGATGCCGAGCCCGCGCCGGTTCGGCTTCAGGTGCGTGATGTCCTGCCCGTCGAGCGCGATGTGGCCGCGCGTGACGTCGACGAAGCCCGCGATCATCTGCAGCGTGGTGGTCTTGCCGCAGCCGGACGGCCCGAGCAGCGACACGAATTCGCCTTGTTCGACCGACAGGTTGACGTCGGCGACGGCGGTGAGTTCGCCGAAGGTTTTCGTCAGATCCGTAAGCGTGAGAAACGACATGGGAAGCTCCGGGTTCGCACACCGCGTGGCCGGTGTACCGATGTGGCGGACTCTAGCCAGCCATATTTCAGAGCGTCAATTTCGAATTCTGCTGAACGGGAGGAATTTCTGAAAAATTCCATTGAACGGAACGGTTGGGGAAATCGCGAGCGAATCGTTCCGCTGGGTGGCGCGTGGCAATGCCGCGAAATGCACGCGTCAATCCCGTGCACACCCGGATGCCCGCGGAATTTCGGCGGGACGACAATGGCGGCTCACGTATTCCGTTCAATGAAATCATCGAGGAGAGCCGGCATGCAGGAACCCCATTCGACCGGAACGTCGCCGGCCGCACGCGCGCCGCGCCCGGACGAGGACGCCGTCGATGCGCCCGATGCCGCTGGCGCACCGGGCACCGGCATGCTGCAGCGCGCGTTCGCGATCCTGCGCGCGCTGGCCGGCATGCAGCAGGACGGCGTGCGCGTCACGCATCTGGCAAAGGCCGTCGGCCTCACGCAGGGCACCGCGCACCGGATCCTGCAATCGCTGATCGCGGAAGGGATGGTCGAACAGGACGAGCAGTCGAAGCTGTACCGGTTGAGTGTCGATTTCTTCGCGCTCGCCGCGCAGGCCGGCAACCCGAGCAGCATGCGCACGTTGTGCCGTCCCGCGCTGCTGAGGCTGTGCGCCAGCCTCGGCGAGACCATCTTCCTGCTGGTGAAGAGCGGCTTCGACGCCGTGTGTCTCGACCTGTGCGAGGGGCCGTTTCCGATCCGCTCGTTTACCGGCGACATCGGCGGCCGCATCGCGCTCGGTGTCGGACAGGGCAGCCTTGCGATCCTCGCGTTCCTGCCGGAAGCGGAACGCGAGGAAGTGATCCGTTTCAACGTGCCGCGCATTCGCGGCTACGGCGTGCTCGACGAGGTGTACCTGCGTACCGAGATCGAACGTGTGCGGCAGCTCGGCTACGCGGGCCGCAACAGCGGTGTGCTCGACGGGATGGCCGGTGTCGCGGTGCCGATCCTCGATCGCACCGGTTATCCGGTCGGCGCGTTGAGCGTCGGCACGCTCGCGTCACGCCTCGGTGACGACCGGATGCCGATGGTCGTCGAACTGCTGCGGCGCCAGGCCGACGCGATCGGGCCACGTACCAATCCGTTCGATGCCGCGTTGCGGCGGCCGATGCACGGGTTATCAGGGAAAACCGTATAGCCGCCTCGCGCGTCGCCGTATCGTCAGCTTGCTTACGCAAGCCATTCACGTCCGATCAAAACGCACCGCGTCCAGCGGGCCCGTGTGCTTTCGTTTCCCTTGCGGGGCCGCGTGACCCCCGCTCATTTCCCCTCTATCGCCTCTCATTCGATTTTCAACTGCCGGCCAGTTGAACATTTCATTTCTTGATGTGATTGCGGCTGGATACCATCCAGCGACTGTCTATACAACCCGGTCGGGAAGCATGGGCAGGACCAACAAAACACAACATCGATGAGCAGGTTTGGAGAGGAGATGACGGAGATGGTGCGAATGAAGGGTGGGAAGACGGGCGTCGCAATGGGCGCCGCGATCGCAATGCTGTTTGCCGGCGCCGCGCACGCGCAGTCGACGGTGACGCTGTACGGGATCGTCGACGCGGGCGTGACCTACACGAACAACGCGAAGGGCCATTCGCTGTGGCAGTTCACGGGCGGCAACGAATCGGGGCCGCGCTGGGGCTTGATCGGCTCCGAGGATCTCGGCGGCGGCCTGAAGGCGAACTTCCGCCTCGAGAACGGCTTCAACGTCGCGAACGGCGCGCTCGGGCAGGGCGGCCGGATGTTCGGGCGTTCGGCGTGGGTCGGCCTGAGCGGCGCGAACTGGGGCGCGGTGACGCTCGGCCGCCAGTACAACTCGACGCAGGACATCCTCGGTTCGCTGCAGATGAGCAGCTTCCTCGCGCAGTACTCGACGCACCCGTTCGACAACGACGACATCAACAACACGTTCCGTCTCAACAACGCGGTGAAGTACGTGTCGCCGACGATCGCGGGCCTGCAGGCGAACCTCGTGTACGGCTTCTCGAACTCGACCGGCTTCGCGAACGACAACAGCTGGAGCGCGGGCGTCACGTACGTGAACGGGCCGCTCAACGCGGGCGCCGCGTATGCGCGCGTGAACCATCCGGCGGTCAGCACGAGCGGCGCAGTTGCTTCGGACAACTACTATCCGTCGTCGGCATCGGTGCTCGGTGCGAGCCTCGGGAGCGCGATCCGCCAGCAGATCTGGGGGGCGGGCGGCAGCTACGCGATCGGGCCGGCAACGCTCGGCCTGCTGTACACGGGCTCGAATTTCGGCCAGGCGACGGGCGGCGCGCTGCGTTTCAACAACTACGAAGGCAGCCTGCGCTACATGGTCACGCCCGCGCTGATGGCGGCGGCCGGCTACACCTATACGCAGGTCGCGCGCGCCAGCGAAAGCGGCCATTACCACCAGGTATCGGCCGGCATGCAGTACCTGCTGTCCAAGCGCACCGACGTGTACGTGAACGGCTTCTACCAGAAGGCGTCGTCGGGTGTCGGCCACGCATGGATCGACGGCACCGACAGCGCGTCGACGACGACGTCGCAGGTGGCGGTGGTGGTCGGCATCCGCCAGAAGTTCTGATGTTCTGACGCACACGCGCGTCTTCCGGAGGAGGCACTCATGAAACTGAAACTGTTGCTGGCGGCGTTGCCGTTCGTCGGGATGTATACGGGCGGCTCGCTTGCCGACGCGCGTCCGCTGCTGTTCGGGCTGCCGTTCCTGCTCGTCTGGAACCTGGTCTGGATGGCGGCCACGGCCGCGATTCTCGCGATCCTGTTCCATCTCGACGAGCGCGACGCGGCCCGCGCCGGCCGTTCGGGAGACGCGCGATGAACGCTTCGATCGTCATCATCGCGGCGTTCGCCGTGTTCGCGCTCGCCATCGGCGTGATGGCGCGCCGCGGCCGCAAGCTCACGCTCGAGCAGTGGGCGGTCGGCGGGCGCGGCTTCGGCTCGCTGCTCACGTTCCTGCTGATGGCCGGCGAGGCGTTCTCGACGTTCTCGTTCCTCGGCGCGAGCGGCTGGACCTACAGCAAGGGCGTGCCGGCGTTCTACATCCTGTCGTACGGCTGCCTCGCGTTCGTGATCGGCTACTGGATGCTGCCGGCGATCTGGCGTTACGCGAAGGAACGCGGACTCGTGTCGTTCGCCGATTACTTCGCGTCGAAGTACGACAGCCGCGCGATCGGCGTGCTGGTGTCGATCGTCGCGGTGTTCGCGATGGTGTCGCTGCTGATGATCCAGTTGCGCGGGCTCGGCGTGATCGTGTCGGAGATGTCGTACGGGCTGATTCCGCAGGCGGCCGCGATCTGGATCGCCGCGACGCTGATGGCCGTGTACATGGTCGTGTCGGGCATCCACGGCTCGGCGAGCATCGCGATCTTCAAGGACGTGCTGATCCTCGCGATCGCGATCTTCCTCGGCCTGTACCTGCCGATGCATTACTACGGCGGGCTCGGCGAGATGTTCGCGAAGATCGACGCCGCGCATCCCGAACTGCTGCGCATGCCGGAGCACGGCTTCAACCTGAGCTGGTACAACTCGACGATCCTGCTCACGTCGCTCGGCTACTACCTGTATCCGCACGGCTTCACCGCGATCTACGTCGCGAAGGACGAGCGCGCGCTGCGCCGCAACGTGATCCTGATGCCGCTGTACCAGGTGCTGATCGCGTTCCTGTTCCTCGTCGGCTTCGCTGCCGTGATGACCGTGCACGGGCTCGAAGGCGCGCAGACCGATCTCGCTTTGCTGCGGCTCGTGAAGCAGACGTTCCCTGCGTGGTTCGTCGGCATCGTCGGCGGCACGGGGCTGCTCACCGCACTGGTGCCGGGATCGCTGATCATGCTGAACGCATCGACGACGATCGCGCGCAACATCTACCGCGAAGGCTTCGCGCCGAACGCGACCGACCGCGAGGTGACGCGCGTCGCGCGCATCGCGCTGCCGGTCTTCACGCTGGTGGTCGTCTACTTCGTGCTGCGCGGCGGCGCGACCTTCGTCACGCTCGCGATCTTCTCGTCGAGCCTGCTCACGCAGCTCGTGCCGATGCTCGCCTCGAGCTTCCTGAAGCGGCCGTTCGGCACGCGTGAAGGCGCGTTCGCGGGCATCGTCGCCGGCGCGATCGTGATCGCGATGACGAACTACTATGGCGTGACGCTCGTGTCGCTGTTCCCGGGCGCATCGAACACGCTGACGTCGATCAACCCGGGGCTCGTCGCGCTCGCGGTGAACGCGGTGGTGTTCGTCGTGATCAGCGCGGTGCAGCGCAAGCTGAAGGCGCGGGTCGCCGCGCCAGTCGGTTCGGCGTGACGGTTTTTCGAGCATGACGCCGTCGCCGGGCCGCCGGGGTTCCACCCGGCGGCCCGGCCGCTCGGCCACTGGATGGCAGCAAGACCCATCGAACCACAACAGGACACCGAACAATGACGACCGAGGACAAGCGAGAGCGCATGCGAGAGGACGACCGCGAAGCGATCGACACGCTGATCGCGAACGGCTGCGTGATCACGATGGACCCGCAGCGGCGCGTGATCGAGAACGGCGCGGTCGCGGTCAAGGGCGAGCGCATCGTCGCCGTCGGCGGCACCGACGAACTGCAGGCGCGTTACCGTGCCGCGCGCACGATCGATGCGCGCCGCAAGGCCGTGCTGCCCGGCCTGATCGATGCGCATGCGCACGCGGGCCACGCGATGCTGCGCACGATCGGCGGCGCGGACGGCGATGCGTGGTCGGCCGCGGCCGAGACGATCTACACGCGCGCGTCCGACGAGGCGTTCTGGGAGGCCGAATCGCATCTCGCCGCGCTCGAACGCCTGAAGGCCGGCGTGACGACCGGCGTATCGCTGCTCGGCGGCGGCAATTCGATCATGCGCGTCGACGATCCGGTTTACGCGCGGCGCCATTGCGACGCGGTCGTGCGCACCGGTACGCGCTCGATCGTCGCGGTCGGCCCGTCGCGGCCGCCCGCGCCGCGTGCCTATACGCGCCACACGCCGGAGGGCAGCGACACGCGCGACATCGGTTTCGACACGATGTTCGACGTATGCGAGCGCATCGTCGACGAATGCCACGGCGATGCCGGCGGCCGGATCCGCATCGCGCTCACGCTGCCCGTGTATGGGCCCGAACACGATCCCGAGCTGGCGCGGTACGAGCACGACTTCCGCGACCAGGCCGCCCGCTACGGCGCGCTCGCACGCGAGCGCGGGCTGACGTTCACGCAGGACGGCCACCGCGCGGGCACGCTCGCGTTCGCGCATCGCGAGCTCGGCTTGCTCGGCCCGACGTCGTTCATGTCGCACAGCATCGACCTGACCGACGACGACATCGCGGCGTGCGTCGAGACCGGCACCGCGATCGTCCACAACCCGAGCGCGATCATGTCGATCATCGGGCGCTGCCCGGTGCCCGAGCTGATCGATGCGGGCGTGACGGTGGCGATCGCGTCGGACGGTGCGGCGCCCGATCGCGGCTACGACATGTTCCGCCACATGTGGCAATGCATGCATTACCACCGCCGGCATTTCCGCGACCCGGACGTGCTGCCGCACGGCAAGGTGCTGGAGATGGTGACGATCGACGCGGCGAAGGCGCTGTCGATCGATCACGAGGCCGGTTCGCTCGAAGCCGGCAAGCTCGCCGACATCATCCTCGTCGACCTGTTCCGGCCGCACATGATGCCGATGAACATGCCCGTGTATCGCGTGACGTGCTTCGCGAACGCGGCCGACGTGTGCATGACGATGGTGGGCGGAAGGGTGCTGATGGAGGATCGGCACGTGTTGTCGGTCGACGAGAACGCGGTGCTCGAACGGGTGAACGAAGTCGCGGCAATCACGATCGAGCGCAGCGGGTTGCGTCATTTGCTCGACGAGCCGAAGACGCTGTGGGGGCGGAGCCGCTATTGAGTGGGCGGGTGGGCGTTGTCGTGCGGTGGCGGGCCGGCGAGGCCGGCCTGTTCGTTCGACAGCGCCGCTGAATCGGCGGCGATGCTCCGGTCTGTCGATTCCAGTGTGGTCGAAACAACGACCGCATGGAACCTGCGCCATCGAGAGCGATCGTTGGGCTACTTCGTTCGCGATCGATAGAGCGTCGGCCAGTCGCCGCCTTGAACGCCGCCACACGTTTTCTGCTGCGACACAGCCGACATCCGGAACGCATGGCCATCCCAGATCCAGCTGGCCTGAAAGCCGCAATCGGCCAGCCCGCGTCCCTTGCCCAAGGTGGACAGCGTGCCGGTAGCCGGGTCGAAGTCCGGTTCGACCAGTGAAGGGTCTGAAAAGCCCCCTTCAGGAATCGGCAGCTTGACGGGCTCCGGTTTTCCGCCGCCGATACGCGGTGCGATGAACACATCCGACGAACCCTGGTAGGCGCCCATGATGCATGGAAGAAACACGAGCGCGTTGTGCTTGTCGAGTGCATACGCTGCTTCATGGAGATAGCGCGACGCATTCTCCTCGCAACTGCTGGCATCCCGGATTCGTTTCGCGCGCGCGATCAGGTGTTCTTCTTCCTGATCGGACAACTGCGACGTGATCTTCCGCTTCGGTACGACGGGCAGTGACGGAGCGGATGTGACCTGCGACGCAGGGGCAGGCCCCTTGCGGATCAACGCGCTAGTTCCCCCGATGCGCCCTTGCCGGTCATCGATACGCAGGAGCGCGGCGACCATGCCATCGAGCGGAACATAAGCGCCTGCATCCTCGCCGAACTGAAGCTTCTTGCCATTGCGAAGCCGTGAGACGAAGGCCGCCACAACTGCCGGTTGCGTGGTCGACAACGTCGCTATCCCGTCGTCGAATTTCTCGCTCCAGGCCGAGTCGTCAAGCCGCAGCGGCGCGTCGTCGACGCGCAGGTCATCGAGACTGATGCTGGTGTTGGTGGCGACGCTCAGCCGTACCGTGAGCGCGCCGTTCGGCCCGGCTGAGCGAATGAAGCGCAAGTCCGCGCCGGTCTCGCCATCGTTCGCGAGACCCTTCGCCTCGCAGGTCAAACCGTTGTCGCAGGCGACCAGCCATGACTTGTAGGTGTCGTAGCTGGGCGCGCCGGGTTCCTGGGCAGACGCCGCGGCGGCGTAAAGCGCAGCGAGCGCCGTGCCCACCGCAATGGCACGAGTTTTCATGTGCTTCCACGGAGTTGAGGATGGCGTGAATCGTAACGCAAGTGGCGCGCCGGAAATGAAAGCATCCCGGAGCGGCGCGGCCTGAGTCGAGGCAATGGTCGAATCGTTTTACGCACGTGCGCCTGCCCATTTTTCGTTCCGGTTACGTCACAAACTCCGGATACGGTTCGATTGATTGCAACGCGCCGGCATGCCCGCGCCGGGGCCGGTTGTAACATGCGTGGTGGTGAATCGGCGCAACCCTGACGGAGCAAACACATGGAGCCGGTAGGTATCTATGCTGCTGTATCGATTGGCAGGACACAGTTGAGCCGATTCTATGCCGACTGGGGTGATGCGCTGATCGACGATGTTCGATGCATCCTCGGCATCAAGCCGGGGCTGCAGCCGGATAGTCAGGGCGGATTCGTGGATCCGGCAACCGGGTGGTATCACCATCCCGGCAACAAGCTGGTCATCCGGTATGACGCGGACACGGAGACGCTGTTCTATTTCTACCAGCTTGAATTACGCGATCCGGACAGCATGGCCGGCATTCCGTCCTTTCAGGCATTCACCCGCATTGCGGGGTATCGGCACGAGGCCGATGCGGACTATGTCGCATTTTCGCCGAGTGCGCCGAATTTCCTGAGCGACCGGCTCTGGCGTGTCTATCGATTCATGCATGACGGGCTGAGCACGATTGAGATCGATGCACTTCCGGACGATCGACAGCGCGAGATGGACAGGTTGTCCTGGCAATACTACTGGGGGCCGATCGAAGCGATGTTCCAGAGGGCGGACCGACGCGAGGACGTTTCCTATTTCAATCGCTTCTTTCCGCAGCATTGCCTGGATCGGCAGCTTCTGTCCTTGCTGAATGTCGACATGCTTGCCGACGATCCGCGAATGACGCCGGCGCCTTATCCCCGCGGTTACTGAAGGCGCGTCAATCGCACCGCTTCTCGATCCACCGCCTCAGCGTCGATAGATGAATTCCAGATCGGTCGATTCCCCGACCTTGAAATCGTACGTACCGACACGCGTGAACCCTGCTTTCTCATAGAAGGCAATCGCCTTCGCGTTGCCGGACCACACGCCAAGCCATACCGGGCCGGGCCGTTCCGTTGCCAGATACTCCAGCGCGAAGTCGAACAGGGCGCGCCCGGCGCCGGTTCCTTGCGTACCCCGCCGAAGGTAGATCTGACGGATCTCGCCCGAACCTTCCGCGACGTCCGGGTGCGGAAGCTTGCACGGCCCCGCGTGCGCATAGCCGACCAGCGTGCCGTCGTCGCTTTCAGCGACCCACGTGCGGCATTCGGGATCGTCGAGCTGGCCCGTGATCGTTTCTACCGAGTAGGTTCGGGCCTCGTACGCAGCCAGGTCGTCCGGCGGGTAGTCGATGCCGAATCCGTCCTGCAGAAAGGTTTCGCGAAACGTGTCGCGTTTCAATTCGGCAAGCGGGACGGCATCGGACAGGGTTGCAACGCGGATCAACATGAGGGATGGCTCGGTTCGTCGGTCGGGCAGACAGTTTATCCCGGGTGACGTCGGGCTCGCGAGCATCCGGCCGGCCCGGTTATCCGCATCACCCGCCCGGTGCCCATGTCGATGACGAAGACGGTGGTTGTCCTTCGGCGGACATGCTAGGATTTTCCGCAAACAACCTCGGAGACTGCCATGCCGTTCATCTGCGAAAACGTTGAATGCCGCGCCGTGCTCGCACGCGGGCAGACCCCATCAGGAGGACGCGGGGTGGTGCTTCTACTGCCCGGACTGCAAAGCCAGGAACGAGTTGATGTACGCCGACACGGCCGGCGGTGCGGTCGAACTGATTCAGCCGGAGCGCGCCAGTCCTCCGCACAAGGTGGTGGCGACGGCTCGACCGCTGGAGGATGGCAAGTACGCAGCGCAGCTGAGCGTTCAGCGGGCGCTTGCCGTGAAGGGTACGTATGGGGCCGAGGAACACTGGGATCAGCTCGGTGTGTTCGGCGACGCGCAGGAAGCCGTCGAGCATGCGAGGTCTTTTGCAACGGATTTGTTGCAGCGAGCGGCGTAGTCGATATCGTTCGGTCTACGAAGAAGAGGCGTGCGCGTTCATGCGCGACGCCTCTTCGTGTTGTGCGCTGCGCGTCCGTCAGTTGTAGATATCGAACGAGAAATACTTCTTCGCGATCCGCTGGTACGTCCCGTCCTGGATCAGGCTCGCAAGCGCCTGGTTGATCTGCGTACGCAGCGCGTCGTCATCCTTGCGCACGCCGATCGCCGAACCCACGCCGAGCGTCTTCGGGTCGTGCAGCGGCGGCCCCGCGAATTCGAAGTTCGCGCCCTTCGCGGTTTTCAGGAAACCGAGGTCGGCCTGCACCGACGATTGCAGCGATGCATCGAGCCGTCCTGACAGCAGGTCCTGGTAGACGAGATCCTGCGTCTGGTACGTGCGGACGATCACGCCCTTCGGCTCCCAGTAGGTGCGCGCGTAAGTCTCCTGCGTCGAACCCTGCTCGACGCCGACGCTCTTGCCCCGCAGCGATTCGGGCGTCGGCTGCAGGTTCGAGCCGCGCCGCGCGACGAGCCGGGGCGGAACGTTGTTGATCTTGTCGGTGAATGCGATCTGCGCGAGGCGCTTCTCGGTCACGCTCATCGATGACAGCACGCCGTCGAACTTGCGCGCCTTCAGTGCCGGGATCATCCCGTCGAACGCGTTCTCGACCCACACGCAGCGCACCTTCATCCGTTCGCAGATCGCATTGCCGAGATCGATGTCGAAACCGACGAGCTTGCCGTCGGGCGCGAGCGATTCGAACGGCGCATAACTGGGGTCGACGCCGAGGCGCAGGACTGCCGGGTCCTTCGCGGCGGCGGCGCCTGCCATCAGCGCGAGCGCAATGGCGAGAACGAGCTTTTTCATGGTTGTCTCCAATACCGGTCGATGTTGTATGTGGTGAAGCGAACTGGCGGCCGACAGGCGTGACTGCCCGCGCCCGGCCACGCGCGGGCGGCTGGACGTTTCGCCGGAAGCGGCCGGCGAAGCGTCCGGATTCGAAAGGGGGCGTTAGCGGGCGGCGCCGGTGATGCGCGCCATGCCGTGCCGGTAGCCGGCGGGCGAGAACACGGCGTTCAGCGCGGCCATCGCGGCGATCACGCCGAGATGCATCCACCAGGCGGTCGCGAAGCCGCCGCCCGCGTCGCGCAGCCAGCCGATCAGCCAGGGGCTCGCCGCGACGGTCAGGAAGCCGATGCCCTGCACGAACGCGGCGAGCGCGCCCGCGAGCCGCGCATCGGGCAGGTGGTCGAGCGTGACGATC
>NZ_ASSI01000056.1:0-30771 GCF_000466765.1 Burkholderia sp. AU4i
AAGCCGATCTCGTGCGTGACGATGACGAGCGTCGTGCCCGAGCGCGCGAGTTCCTTGATCACGTCGAGCACCTCGTTCACGAGTTCCGGGTCGAGCGCGGAAGTCGGTTCGTCGAACAGCAGCACCTTCGGGCGCAACGCGAGTGCCCGCGCGATCGCGACGCGCTGCTGCTGGCCGCCGGAGAGCTGGCGCGGATACGCATCGGCCTTGTCCGCGAGACCGACGCGAGCGAGCAACGTGCGGGCGATGCGCTCGGCGGCGTCGCGCGTGACGCCGCCGACGGCGACCGGTGCCTCGATCAGGTTCTCGAGCACGGTCAGGTGCGGGAACAGGTTGAAGTTCTGGAACACCATCCCGACGGCGGTGCGCCGCGTCAGCACGTCGCGCTCCTTCAACTCGTAGAGCACGTCGCCGTCGCGGCGATAGCCGATCAGTTCGCCGTCGATGTCGATGAAGCCGTCGTCGACGCGTTCGAGATGGTTGATCGTGCGCAGCAGCGTCGACTTGCCCGAGCCCGACGGCCCGACGATCACGGTCACGCTGCCGCGCGGCGCGACGAACGAGACGTTGTCGAGCACACGCTGCATGCCGAACTGTTTCGATACGCCATGCACGGCCACTTCGCCGCCGGCGCGTGGCGCGACGGCCGCCGTATCGGCATCGCCTTCGACGCGCACGAGCGAATCATCGCGGCGGGACCTGACACGCCGCCACAGCACGCCGAGGCGCGCGAGCGCGAACGTGACGACGGATGGCGGCGGGTTGCGCAGCGCGCCGCGCGCATAGTGGCGCTCGACCTGCACCTGGATCGCCGACAGCACGGTCAGGATGATCAGGTACCAGACGGTCGCGACCATCAGCAGCGGAATCACCTCGAGATTGCGGCGATAGATCACCTGCACCGTGTAGAACAGCTCCGGCATCGCGAGCACGTAGACCATCGACGTGCCTTTCGCGAGCGAGATCAGGTCGTTGAACGCGGTCGGCAGGATCGCGCGCATCGCCTGCGGCAGTACGATCCGCGTGGTCTGGCGGCCGCGCGGCAGGCCGAGCGCGGCCGCCGCTTCGAGCTGCCCCTGGTCGACCGCGAGAATGCCGCCGCGAATCACTTCCGCGGAAAACGCCGCGTGGTTCAGCGTGAGGCCGAGCACGGCCGCGAGGAACGGGCTGATCAGGTCGGTGGTCGGCGTGTCGAACCATACGATGCTGGTGAACGGCACGCCGAGCCGCACATGCTCGTACAGGTAGCCGAGGTTGTTCAGGATCAGCAGCAGCACGATCAGCGGAATCGAGCGGAACAGCCACACGAAGGCCCACGCGCTCGCCGACAGCAGCCGCGAGCGCGACAGCCGGGCCAGCGCGACGAACGCGCCGAGCACGAAGCCGAACACCGCGCCGAGCAGCGTCAGCACCAGCGTGCGCGCGAGCCCCGACAGCACCGGCGGCGACAGGAACCATTCGGCGAACACCGGCCAGCCCCATTGCGGGTTGCCGAGTATCGAATGCAGGACGATCGCGATCAGCGCGACGGCGAGCACGGTGCCGGCCGTGCGCGACCGGTGACGCGCGGGCACGATCCGGAAACGCGTGCCGGCCTCGCGCGCGCCGGGGGAAGAGAGCGGCGGCAGCGCGCCGCCGAGGTGGGTCGTGTCGCTCATGTCGGTGGAAATCCTCGAATCGGTCGGGCGGACGCGCCGCGCACGCGCACGGGCGGCGCGGCGGCGGGTGTCAGGCGTGCGTTTCGGCCGCCGTTTCGGGCGACGCGTCACGCACCGCGTGACGGCTTGCCTTGCGCGGCAGGCCGAGGTGGTCGCGCAGCGTCGCGCCGGGCAGGTCGCGGCTGTAGCGGCCGCGCGCCTCGAGCGCCGGGATCACGAGTTCGACGAAATCGTCGACGCCTTGCGCCTGCACCGCGAAGCCGAGGATGAAGCCATCGCCGGCGCCCGCGTCGTGCCAGCGGATCAGCTCGTCGGCGACATGCTCGGCCGTGCCGATGAAGTTCGGGCGCGGGGTGGCGACCGCGAGCGCCGTCTCGCGCAGCGACAGGCCTTTCTGCTTCGCGTCGGCCTTGATCCGGTCGGTGGTCGAGCGGAAGCTGTTGCGGCCGAGCTCGCCGAGCTCCGGGAACGGTGCGTCGAGCGCGTACTGCGTGAAATCGTGGTGATCGAAATAGCGGCCCAGATAGGCGAGCGCCTCGTCGATCGTCAGCAGGTCGCGGATCGCCTGGTACTTGTCCTCGGCCTCGGCGGCGGTGCGGCCGACGATCGGCCCGATGCCGGGGAAGACCTTCACGTCGCTGCCTTGCCGGCCGTGCTCGATCGCGCTCTGCTTGACGCGCCGCGTGAACGCGGCCGTCTCGTCGAGCGACGGCGAATGCGTGAACACGGCATCCGCGTACTTTCCGGCGAGCCCGATGCCGGTGTCGGAGGAGCCGGCCTGGAAGATCACCGGCTGCCCCTGCGGGGACCGCTGGATGTTCAGCGGGCCCGCGACCTGGAAGAAGCGGCCGTGGTGATCGAGCGTGTGGAGCTTGTCGCGATCGAAGAAGCGGCCGGTCGCGCGGTCGCGCACGAATGCGTCGTCGTCCCAGCTGTCCCACAGGCCCTGCACGACGTCGAGGTATTCGTCGGCGATCTCGTAGCGCAACTCATGATCGGGATGCGCCTTGCCGAAGTTCTTCGCGGTGCCCTCGAGCGGCGTCGTCACGACGTTCCAGCCCGCGCGCCCGCCGCTGATCGCATCGAGCGACGCCAGCTGGCGGGCGACCGTGAACGGCTCGCTGTACGACGTCGAGATCGTGCCCGCGAGCCCGATCTTCTTCGTCGCGACCGCGAGCGCCGACAGCACGGTCAGCGGCTCGAAGCGGTTCAGGAAGTGCGGGATCGACTTCTCGTTGATGTAGAGGCCGTCCGCGACGAACGCGAAGGCGATGCCGGCGGCTTCCGCCTTGCGGGCGATGCCGATCGCGAAATCGAGGTTGATGCTCGCGTCCGGCGGGTTGCTCGGGTGCCGCCATGCGTTCATGTGGCTGCCTGCGCCTTGCAGCATCAGGCCGAAAGGGATCGATCGTCGGGTCGTCATGGGAGCGTCACGCGTTCTGGTCAGGGGAAAGGGAGCGGTCGGCCGCGAGGGCCGCCTGCAACGGCGTGGCCGACAGCGCGCCGCCGAGCCATTCGGCCGATGCGAGCCGCGCCGCGTAGTCGGTCACCGGCGAATCGATCACGAACGCGTCGACGTCGAGCCGCCGGCTCAGCGCATCGAGTGCGTGGTGCACGCGATCGGGGGTATCGGCCAGCACCGTCGGGCGCAGCTCGTCGATGCGGTAGTCGGACGCGCCGCTCTGCCGCGCGAATTCGGCGGCCGCCTGCGCACTGGGGAGGTTGAAGCTCTGGCCGCCCGCGAGTTGCAGCTTGAAGATCTTCAGCGGCCCGATCAGCTGCTCGGCCTCGTCGCGCGTCGGCGCGGCCACCGCGTACAGCGCGACCAGCGGCCGTGTGCCGCCCGCGCTGCGGTACGCGTCGAGCGAGCGTTCGATGTTCGCGTCGTCGCCGTTGAAATGCCCCGCGTAGCAGAAGCGCCAGCCGTTGCGCGCGGCGAGCGTGCCGCTGTCCGGCGAGCCGCCGAGCAGGATGCGTTCGGGCGCCTGCGGCGGCACGGGCAGCGCGACCGCGCCGGCGAGCGGGTGATCCTCTGCGACGCCCCAGCCGAGAAACGCGTCGAGTTCCGCGAGCTGGCCCGCGAAGTCCGGCTTGCGCGCCTTGTCGTGGAACCACTGCAGCGCGCGCGTGGTCAGCGGCAACCCGCCGGGCGCCTTGCCGACGCCGAGGTCGACGCGGCCCGGCGCGAGCGCAGCCAGTACCTTGAACGTCTCGGCGACCTTGAACGGGCTGTAGTGCTGCAGCATCACGCCGCCCGAGCCGACGCGGATGCGCGACGTGTGCGCGAGCAGGTGCGCGACGACGATCTCCGGCGCGGAGCTCGCGAAGGCCTGCGTGCCATGATGCTCGGCGACCCAGAAGCGCTCGTAGCCGAGCTGTTCGGCGCGCTGCGCGAGCGTCGTCGTGAAGCGCAGCGCGTCGGCGGCGTTCGCGCCGTCGGCGATCGGACTCTTGTCCAGCAACGAAAGCGAATAAGACATGGTGGGCGGCGTTCCTGCTTGAGCGTGAAGTAAGCGTGACGGGACGGGACGAAGGGCGGGCGTGGCGCTCAGCTCTTCGGCAGCCCGGGCGGATTCGTGCGCGACTGGTCGATCGCTTCGGACGCGAGGTTCCAGCGGTCGAGCACCTGCTGGTAGCGGCCGTTCCTGATCAACCCGTTCAGCGCGACGGTCAACGGATCGGCGAGCCCGCTGCCGCGGCGCGTCGCGATCGCGATGTCGGCCGTGCGCGGCCAGCCGCCGCTGATTGCGCCGACGAGCCGCGTTTTGCCTTGCTGCGCGCTCTGGTACGCGAGCACCGAGTTCACGCTGAACACGGCATCGGCACGGCCCGACTGCACGGCGACGATGCGCATCGCCTGGTCGTCGTAGTACTGGATCTGCACGGGTTTCAGTCCGTGCGCGACGTTCTCGCGGTCCCACGCGAGCAGGATCTTTTCCTGGTTGGTGCCGGCATCGGTCACGACACGCAGCCCCGCGACGTCCTTCGGCTCGCGGATCGCCTGGATCTTGCTGTCGTTGCGCACGTAGAAGCCGACCTGGTCCTTGCGGTAGGTCGAGAAATCGAACTTCTGCTTGCGTTCCTCGGTGACGGTGACGTTCGAGATCACCGCGTCGACTTTTCCGGATTCGAGCGCGAGCGGCCAGTCGGCCCATGCGAGCGCGACGATCTTCAGCTTGCGGCCGAGGCTGTCGGACACGAGCTGGCCGACGTCGGCGTCGAAGCCGATCACCGTGCGAGCATCGGTTGCATACGAACTGATCGGCGGCAGGCTCGGCGCGATGCCGATCGTCAGCGTGCCGGGTTCGGCGAACTTGAACGACGCGGGCACCGCGCGCTCGACTGCCGCATCGGCCACGCCGCGCGGGCGCCCGCGCTGTTCGGGACTCAAGTCGAACGTGGCGGCGGCCGCGGCTGCGGCGAACGCGGTCAGGCCAATCAACGCGGTGGCCAGCGTGCGCGCGGCACGGGAAGAAAACGGTACGGCTCGTTGCATGAAAGCGTCCTGTGATGGCAAGCGGTAATCGGAGGAAGGCGGGGGCGCGGCGGCGGTCAGCGCGGCAGTGCCGGTTCGGGCGCGGGCGCCCACAGGTCGGCCAGCGTCGACGTGCGCGACGGATCGGCGAGATCCTTGCCGAACCGCAGGTGGTAATGCACCTCGGGGGCGATCGACGAATCGAACAGCCGCGTATAGCCGGTGCGGTCGTACAGCGCCCATGCTTCGGGCTGGCGAAAACCGGTAGTCAGGTAGATGCGGCGATAGTTTTGTTGCACGGCGCGCAGTTCGAGTGCCTCCACGATGATGCGTGCGAGGCCCTGACGGCGCAGGTCCGCGCGGGTCCAGATGCGTTTGAGCTCGGCGGTCTGCGCGTCGTAGCGCTTGAACGCGCCGCCGCCGATCGTCTCGCCGTCGCGCAGCAGCAGCACGAACGCGCCTTCGGGCGGCGCGAACAGTTCGGCCGGGTAGCGCGCGAGCTCCTCGCGTGCGGACGCGCGGCTGTCGGGGCGATACGCGTTGTAACGGGTCGAATACTCGTCGATCAGTGCGTCGATCAGCGGTTGCGCGCGGACGTCGAGCGGCGTCGTGTCGATGATGCGGTCGGTCGTGGCCATGGGCATCGCGAAGGGCGCGCGATGCGGACGTTCCTGGCGGGGTGCGGGCACGCGGCCCGTCCGGTCTGTTCCGTTATCGCGACGCGGTTGTCGTGATGGCGGCGGCCAGTGCGTGTCCTGCCGGGATGCAGGTGGCGGGCCGCCGCCGTTTTGAACACGTTAGCGGCGCGGCCGGCAAAGGCGAACGAAGCAATTTCGATAAGGATTTCGCGGCGGACGTCAGAAGGCTCGCAGCGGGAGTGAGGTGGCGACGACACGGTGCATGCGCATGCATCGAAGCCGATGCACGCGCGTGCGCGATGCCGACATGCGAGCGCCTATGCCGCCCGGACTTCGGCGAGCAGATCGGGGTGACGATCGAGGATCTTCAGCAGTTTCACGAGGGCAAGCGGCGGATTCGTCTTGCCTGTTTCGTAACGGGAGAACGCGTTGACGCCGCCGCCGAAAAGCTCGGCCGCCTCGCGCTGGTCGAGCCTCAGCTTCTTGCGTACCTTCGCGATGTAATTCGGGTCGACGATGGTGGCGTTCACCTGCTTGTTGAACTCGCTGATCGCTTCGCCGAGACGGGTCGCTTCGTCGAGATCCAGTACCGATTCCCCGCAGGCCGGGCAGAACTCGCCGGTGATGGCGCGGACGACGGTCGACCGGCCCTTGTAGGTATAAGGGATGTCGCGCGTGTCGCGGACGAGCTTCGCGGCACCGCATGCAGGACATTTCATTTTCATCGCTCCTTGAAAGACACGATCAGCACATCGTCGATCACCGTCAGTTTCAGGTACACGTCGCCGCGCACCGTCAACGGCCGGTAGACGTCCTGCCAGATCGTGTGGTCGGCGTACGTCGTCATGCTCTTGTGGAAGTCGAGGTCGGTCAGCGACATCACGACATCGAGCGCCTCCCGTTCCGTGAAACCGAGTTGCCGCGCGCCGAGTACCGCGCTCGCGGTCAACCGGACCTGGCCGGATTCGACCAGCGCCTTGACGAGGGACAGCTTGCAATGAGGCCTTCTCTTTTCCATTGGTGATCATAACCAAGTAAGTTAATTTGTCAAGTTGGTTAATGGCGAGCGCATGCCGTCCGCCATGACTGGCAGACCGCATGGAAAAGAGATGGATCCGGTTTTAGGCCGTCTGGCCGATGCTCGGCGGGACCGACAACTCCGCGAGCTGGAACAGGCAATCGCCGCGCTGCACCTGCGCGGGCACGCGCTTGCACACCACTTCGCCGTCGCCCTTGAAGCGGTGCAGCACCGGCTCGCGCAGCGGCGTATCGGGGAAGTGCACCCATGCGGCCGGCTGCCCGGCCTTCACCTGGTCGCCGAGTTCGACGAGCGGCTCGTACAGCCCGCGCTCGTACGCGTAGACGAAGTGGCGATCGCCGTCGACACGCATGAAGCGCGTGACGGTGGGCGGCGCGTCGGGCACGAGCGCGCCGTGCAGCAGGCCGATGTAACCGAGGTAGTGCAGCAGCCCGTGGCGACCGAGCCGGATCAGCGACGGGTCGGCCATGCCGGCACCGCCGAGTTCGGTCACGATCGAGATCGCGCCCTGGCGGCGCGCGGCCGAGGCCGAGTGCACGGGATTCGGCGCGTGCAGCAGCGCGTTCTGCAACCCGAACGCGACCAGCAGCCCGTTGAGCTTCGCGGCTTCGTCGGCGTCGAGCGGGTCGATCGCGAGCATGTTGCCGCCCTGGTACAGCAGCGAGCTGCCGCCCGAGTGCAGGTCGACCAGATACTGCGAGCGCGCCAGCAGGACATGCTCGATGTAGTGGGCGATCATCTGCGTCGGCGTGCCGGCCGGATCGCCGGGGAAGCTGCGGTTCAGGTTGCCCTGGTCGAGCGGCGATACGCGCAGGCCCGCGTCCGCCGCCGGGAAATTCGCCATCGGCAGCAGGATCAGCTGCCCGCTGACCATCCCGGGCTCGATCTCGCGCATCAGTTGCGACACGATGATCTGGCCTTCGTACTCGTCGCCGTGGTTGCCGGCCATCACGAGCGCGACCGGGCCGTCGCCGTTGCGAATCGACGCGATCGGGATCGGCAGCCAGCCATACGCCGAGCGGTGTACGGAATGCGGCAGCCGCAGGTAGCCCGCGTGCTTGCCTTGTGCGTCGAGATCGATTTCGCAGTGGATGGGATTGCGGTGTGAGGAGGAGGAGGCGGTCATGGCGGCATCGTTCGATGAACGGAATCCGCCATCTTATCGGGAAACGACCGCCGCGCGCCGCGCCGGGCGCGAGCGACGCCGAACGCCATCAGCCGGCAAGCGCATGGAGGCATCAGGGCGAGTTGCACAGCCGATGCGCGGAACCTGATGCGATGTTGCAGCGGTGAACGCCTGCCGGCCTCATTCGGGCCCGGCGTTTCGCGCCGGCCCTTGTCACGACGGGGCCGGCGTGCCAGGCCGGCTCACCGGCCCGATGTTTCAGCTTCGAGACGTCCTTCTTCCCACAGTGCCCAGAAACGGCTGCCGGCACGATACGGATTCGCGCGGCGCGCGGCGTGATCGGCGACGCCCTGGCGAAACGCGCCGTACAGCGTCAGCGGCGGATTGTCGACGCATCGGGCTTCGCGTGCGGCCGGCATGCGGCGTTCGGAAACGAGCCGGCGGATCAGCGATGCGCCGTCGATCACATCCAGTTCGTCGATGGTTTCGCTGCGGCTGAGGACTTCGACGGTATTCATGTTGGGTCTCCCTGACCACCTGTTTCCCTGACAGGGAGCAATAAGAGTGCCAGGTTCGAAAAGCCCCGCACTGCATCGATCGTGCAGGCTTCTGCAGCCAACGTGACGGGCCGTGGGCGCCGATGTTACGGAACACGTCACGTGACACGCGCGCGCGCGACGCCACGTGTGGTCACGCAAAGCGTTTCGGAATTGATTCGTCGGGAGGCGTTGACGCGGGAGAAAGAGGGCTGCGCAGCCGGGTCAGCTCGCGGTGGCCGGCGTGACCCGGCTGCTGCCGCTCGAATAGAAGCGGTAGATGCCCTTGCCGGCCGATTTCGCGTCGTACAGCGCGCTGTCGGCCTGCCGGATCAGTTCGTCGGGGGAGCCATGCCCGTCGTCGAGTGCGATGCCGATGCTGATCCCCAGGATCACGGTCTCGCCGATCGACAGCGTATACGGCGCCGAGATCTGCCGGATGATGCGCGCGGCGAGGAGCGAGCACGCATGCATCGTCGCGTCGTCGATCGCGACGACGAATTCGTCGCCGCCGATGCGCGCGGCCAGCTCGCCGGGCGGCAGCGTCTTGCCGAGTCGCTCGGCAACCTGCGTCAGCACGTCGTCGCCGGCCTGGTGGCCGAACCGGTCGTTGATCGCCTTGAAGCCGTCGAGGTCGAGATACATCACGGCGAGCCCGGACTCCGGCGTGCGTGGCCGGCTCGCGAGCATCCGCTTGAGTTCCGCATGCAGTTCGTGGCGGTTCGGCAAACCCGTCAGCGCATCGTGCCGCGCGAGATGCCGGATGTGCTGTTCGGTCTGGCGGCGCGCGGTGACGTCCTCGACGATGATCACCGCGTTGCCGTCCGGCACGAGATGGCGCGTCAGTTCGAGCTGGCGGCCGTCGGCGAGCGCCAGGTCGAGCGGTGCGGGTTCGTCGCAGGCCAGCCAGATCTCGCACTGCGCGGCGAGACGGGCGCCGCCGGGATCGATCGCGTCGTTCGCGCCGAGCGCCGCGACGACGTCGGGCAGCGGCGTATCGAGCATGATCTGGCGCGGCGAGCCGAACAGTTGCGCGGTGCGCCGGTTCGCGACGATCACGCGGCGCTCGCCGTCGATCATGCACAGGCCGTGCGGCATGTAGGTGAGCGCGGCGTCGAAGCGCGCGACGAGTTCGGCGTTGCGCTGGCGCGCGGCAATCAGCGCGACGAGCACGCGATAGTGACGCTGGACGACGGTGCGCATCGCGACGAGGTAGATCGCGAGCGGCGGCAGCAGCAGCCACGCCCCCGGTCGCTGGGCCAGCAACGCGCCGATGCCGATCGGCAGCACGCCGACCGTGACCTGCGTCATCGCGAGCCGGGGCAGCGCCGAATTGCGCGACGCGATCCCGCCGAACACGCCGCCCGCGACCATCACCGACAGCGTGCCGAGCTCGACGTCGACGGCCTGCACGCAGCCCATCACGCCGAGGCCGAGCACGAAGCACGCGACGAGCGACACGGGCGCATAGCGCATCGCCCAGTATTCGGCGCGGTCGTCGCCGCCGTCGCGCTGAACCGTGTACGCACGCACGATCGAGAGCCGGGCGATGAGCAGGCCGACGTCGACGATCAGCCACGCGAGGCACCAGAGCTGCTGCAGCCGGATCAGCGCGACGGCCGCGACGAAGCCGCTCGCGAGCCCGGAGAGCGCCATCGGCCGGACGTCCTCGAACAGGGTAACGAGCATCGACGGGCGCAGCGCGGCCGTCACACGGTGATTGCCGGAGGGGGGAGTGGCGAGAACGGAGTGCAGGAGAGATGCCCTGACTGCCATGGTTTTTGACCTCGACACGATGTCGCTCGATATCGCGATGGCTGGCGGCACCCGCACGGCACGTGGCGGAAGCCCGGCCAGGCCGGATGCGCACGACATTACCATGAAAAACGGGCGGCGCGGGTTGCCCGGATCGCCCGGCGGACCCACGTGCCGCGTCGGCCACCAGTCGTCAACCACGCCCACGAAAGTCTTGCGCATTCGCCGGCGCCGGGGCAGCATCGTTGCGAACCGAACGAGGCTCGGCGATCGACAGGAGACAGGCACGTATCCGCCGGGCGCGATCGACACGAACGAAACCGCCGCAAGCGGGCAGGCGATGCGACCTGATGACCTGATTGCCACCCGCGACCGGCTGTCGCAGCCCGGCTGAATACCGTTATAAGAAATTCAATAAGTATTTCATGCGGGAAATACTATAGGCGATATATCAAAAACAATGCCAGAATGCGCGCCGCTCCGAACGTCGCGACATCCGATCGCCGTCCGAGCCGTATCAGGAGGTTCCCCCCAATGAAAAACCACGGCCTGTCACGGCGGGGTTTTCTGAAAGCCAGCGTGCTGGCGGGCGTCGCAGTATATGTCGCGCCCCTGGGCAGCCGCGCGTTCGCGGCGCTCTTCGAAGAAAAACTCCTCACCCCCGTCAAATGGGATAGCGTCACCGGCATCCCCCAATTCCGCATCGACGGCATCGCGAAGGTCACGGGCTCGAAAGTGTTCGCCCGTGACGTGCGCGCAGCCGACATGCCGCACTGGCCGCAGCAGCAGTCTCATGCGCTGATCCTGCGCGTCACGCAGGCCGACCGCACGTACGAAGGCTTCGACCTTTCGCTGCTGGGCGACGAGCTGAAACCGGACCGCGTGGTCACGGCCGACGATCTCGTGCGTGACGGCGTCGCGTTCCCGGCGTTCTACGGCGACGACATGCTGCTGCCCGCCGGCAAGACGCCCGCGTATCTCGGCCATGCGGTCGCGATCCTCATCTATCACGACTTCGCGCGCTTCCGCTTCGCGAAGAACGCGCTCAAGTTCCGCGACGACGTGATCCGCTACGGCGCGGTCACGGGCCCGCTCGAGCGCGATCCGTGGGGCACCTTCCGCTACGTGCGCGTGGGCGGCAAGACGGCCTACGACGACGATGTCTATTCGAGCCTGAAGGACGCGCCGATCTTTCCGAGCATGATGCGCAAGCACCTGCCGGTGTGGCCGGACGGCAAGGAGCACGGCAAGCTCGACGAGCAGGGCATGTTCCTCGCCGGGCAGATCGCGAGCGAGCTCGACCATCCGTCGGCCGACTGGCTCGTGTTCGACCGCGAATACAGCACGCAGTCGGTCGACACCGCCGCGCTCGAACCCGACAACGCGAACTGCTGGTACGACGCCGCGACGCAGTCGCTGCACCTCGTCGTGCCGACCCAGTCGCCGCTCGAAGTGGCGGAGAACGCGGCCGCGATGGTCGCGAAGTGCCGCTTCCCGGTGAAGAAGCTGTTCGTGCATCCGTGCTACACGGTCGGCTACGGCTCGAAGGATCACTTCAACGTGCCGTTCTACGGCCTCGTCTGCGCGCTGTACGCGGACGGCCGCCCGGTGCGTTTCGCGAACGATCGCTACGAACAGTTCCAGACGTCGCTGAAGCGTCACGCGTTCAAGATGCATTACCGGATCGCCGTGGACCGCAACACGGGGCTGCTGCAGTCGTTCAAGGGCGACTTCGAGGCGAACGGCGGCGGGCGCTCGAACTTCTCGCCGTCGGTCGCGATGGTCGGCGCGACGGCCGCGCAATCGATCTACTACTTCCCGAAGAGCGACCTCGCGGCCGTGGCGATTGCATCGCGCGCGATCGATGCCGGTTCCGCGCGCGGTTACGGCACGCTGCAGAGCATGGCGGCGACCGAGATGGCGGTCGACGAGATTGCCGCGCAGCTGAACATCGACCCGATCGATTTCCGCCTGCGCAACGCGCTGCGTTCGGGGATGAAGAACACGCAAGGGGCGATTCCCGCCGGCGCGCTGCGCGTCGACGAGGTGCTCGAGCGTTCGAGGCAGCATCCGCTGTGGACGCGCCGCGCCGCGCGCAAGGCCGAATACGAGGCGGCGAACCCGGGCAAGCGCTACGGCGTCGGCTTCGCGTGCGTGCAGAAGGACTTCGGCACGGGCGCGGAAGCGTCGTTCGCGAAGGTCGAATTCGACGAGAATGGCAAGGTTTCGCTGCGCCACACGGCTGCCGAGATCGGCACCGGGATGTCGACGTCGCAGGCGGTGGCCGTCGTGAAGTGGCTCGGCCGTCCGGCGACGGACGTGCAGGTCGCCGTGACCGAGTGGCCGGACCTGCCGGTCGAGACCAGCGGCGATCCGTACATCATGTCGCAGGCCGACCAGGATCGCCTGAGCGCGAACCCACGCTGGTCGCCGAGCTACGCGTCGCCGTCGAGCGCGACGAACTCCGCGTACTACTTCACGCACAGCACGCGCGAAGCCGCGCGCGCGGTGTTCCGCTACGGCCTGTGGCCGGCGGCGATGTCGATCTGGACGCGCGGCCTCGGCGGCGGCCAGGCCGCGCCGTACACGATCCGCATCGAGGACGCGCGTTGGGTCGACGGCAAGCTGACCGCCGACGGTCTCGAGCCGCTGTCGTTCGAACAGCTCGCGAAGCAGGCGCATGCGCTCGGCCTGCCGACCGGCGCCGTCGTGCACGTGTTCAACCGCTGGCAGTGGACCGACGCCGAGTTCGAAGTGGGCGGCGTGGTCGATCGTTTGCCGATCGACGGGCTGTCGCTGCGCGTCGGCGCACCGAAGACGGGCGACAACGGCCCGGTGCCCGGCACCGCCGCGCCTGCCGGCGCGACCGCGATGCGCGGCACGCTGCCGCCGACCGCGAACGGCTACCGCGTGCTGGACCGCAAGCGCGTGTTCATCCCGCCGACGAGCCGCAACAACGCGGCCGTCACGTACTACACGGCGGTCGGCACGCTGGTCGAGCTGGCCGTGCACGAAGCGACCGGCAAGGTCGAGCTGCTCACGCATCACTCGATCATGGAATGCGGCAACCAGATTTCGCCGCAGCTCGTGTCGGGCCAGTTGCAGGGCGGTCTCGCGATGGGTATCGGCCACGCGTTGCACGAATACCTGCCGCTGTATGAAGACGGCCCCGGCAACGGCACGTGGAACTTCAACCGTTACCAGCTGCCGCGCGCATCCGACGTCGCCGTCTGGACGCAGACGGGCGACGTGCTGCCGCCGCTGTCCGAGACCGATCCGCCGAAGGGCGTCGCCGAAGTGGTGATGATCCCCGTCGTCGGCGCGATCGTGAACGGCATCGCGCACGCGATTGGCCATCGTTTCACCGACCTGCCGGTGACCCCGCAAAAGATTCAGGAGGTGCTCGCATGACGACCGCCCAAACCGCGGCTTCGGCCGCGAGCGCCAGCGCCGCTGCGACCGGCGCTTCCGCACCGGCCTCGGCCCCGGCCGCACCGGCATCGGCCCCGGCCGCCGTCGAGCGTCCGCTCGTCCGGTTCCAGTCGAAACCGCTGTCGATCAACATCAACGGCAAGTCCGTCGGCCCGATGCAGGTGCCGGAAGGGCTGATGATGATCGAGTTCCTGCACGAATACGCGGGCCTCACCGGGTCGCGGCTCGGCTGCGGGCAGGGCATCTGCCACGCGTGCGTCGTGATCGTCGACAAGCCGGACGGCACGAGCGAGGAAATGCGCACCTGCATCACCGGCGCGCATTTCTTCCACGGCCGCACGATCCGCACGATCGAAGGCCACGCGAAGCGCAACGAAGCGGGCGAAGTGGTCGAGCTTTCGCCGATCCAGCAGAAGTTCCTCGAGCACTTCAGCTTCCAGTGCGGCTATTGCACGCCGGGTTTCGTCAACGCGGCGACCGTGCTGATCGAACGCCTGAAGCGCGAACCGGTTGCGAAGGCCGACGTCGAGCGCACGATCACCGAGGCGCTCGATGCGCACCTCTGCCGCTGCACGGGCTATGTCCGCTACTACGAAGCCGTCAAGGACGTGGTGCTGACGACGCCGGGACTCGTGAAGGACGCCGCATGAAACGCACATTCGCTCATCGTGTCGCGCGGGCTGCGGGCCTTCCCGTGCTCGCGGCGGCCTGCGCGCTGCTGCTCTCCGCTTGCGGCGGCCACGACGCCCCGGCCTCGAACGCCGCTTCCGGCGCGCCCGGTGCCGACCCGGTCGCGCGCGGCCGCTATCTCGTCAAGGCCGCCGATTGCGCCGCGTGCCACACCGCGAAGGACGGCGCGCCGTTCGCCGGCGGCGCGCCCCTCGAATCGCCGTTCGGCACGTTCTACGGCTCGAACATCACGCCGGACAAGGATCACGGGATCGGCAACTGGAGCGCGGACGATTTCTACGCCGCGCTGCATGACGGCAAGGCGCCGGGCAAGCGCCTGTATCCGTCGATGCCGTACACGTCGTACCGGCAGCTCACGCGTGCCGATTCCGACGCGATGTACGCGTACCTGAAGACCGTCAGGCCGGTCGCGCAGGAAAACCGCGAGCACGAGCTGAAGTTCCCGTACAACCTGCGTTTCGGGATGGTCTTCTGGGACATGGTGTTCCTGAAGGACAGCCTGCCCGATGCCTCGGCCGGCCAGTCCGCCGACTGGCAGCGCGGCCGCTATCTGGCGGGTGCGCTCGGCCACTGCGCGGAATGCCACACGCCGCGCGCGTTCACGGGCCAGCTCGACAGCGCGAAGCCGTTCGCGGGCGCGGCGCTCGGCCGCGTGGCCGCGCCCGACATCACGCCGGCCGGCCTTGCCGCGCGCGGCTGGACGGGCGCCGACCTGCAGACGTTCTTCGGCGTCGGCATCGCGCCGCAAGGCTCGGCGTTCGGCGAGATGTACCCGGTCGTGCACCTGAGCACGCAATACATGACGAAGGACGACCTGCGTGCGCTGTCCGTGTACCTGCTGGGCGACACGCCGCCCGCGCCGCAACCGGTGAAGCCGGTGTCGGCCGACGCCGCGCAGCTCGCGGCCGGCCGCTCGGTGTATCTCGCGGTCTGCGCGGGGTGTCACGGCTTCAACGGCGAAGGCAAGCCGCACGTGGCGGTGCCGATGAACGGCAATTCGACGGTGCGCCAGGGCGACCCGCGCAACCTGCTGGTCGCGATGCTCGACGGCATCGGCGAGCAGAAGTTCGCCGGGTTCGAGAACCTGCAGCCGATGCCCGGTTTCGCGCATACGCTGAGCGACGATGAACTCGCGCAGCTCGCGAACTACCTGCGTGCGACGTGGGGCGGCCAGCCCGCGAGCGTCACGCCGGCCGACGTGAAGGCCATGCGTTAAGTCGTGCGGCCGGGCGGGGCGTCGCGCGCGATTCAGCCGGTTTCCGGTGCTCGTGCGCGACGCGTCGCCCGACTGCTCGCGGCGGTTCTTCAGTAGCCGCTGCCTCCTCCGCCACCGCCCGCACCTCCCGCGCCACTGCCGCCATACCGGCTCATGCCCGGCCCTTGCGGCGCGCCGCCGCCCGACGTACATCCTGCCGACAGCACGAGCACCAGCGCCGCGATCAGCGCCGCGGCCAAGGTTGCAGATCTCATTTCCACCTCCTTGCAACGCGCAGGCCGCGGGAAAGGCCGGTTCGCGTGAACCGTGCGTCTGCGCGCTGAAGAAACGTTTCGGGCGGGGCGTTTATTCCATGCGTTTTGCGGATCGTCGAATGCGAGGGGGCGGATCGGCGTCGTCGCACGGCGTGTTGATACACTGCGGCACGCCGCCATTCCGGTTCCGACCACGAAAAACATGAGTGCCACCGCTGAACGTCCGTCGTCGCGTCCGTTCCGTCCCGCCGTGCTCGGCTGCTTGTCGTTTGCGGTCGGCGGCCCGCTGGTCGCATCGCTCGTCTGGCCGGCCGTGATGCTGGTCGGGTGGTCGTTGATCGACGGCCCGTCGTGGGGGGCACTGAAAGTCAGCGCGGGCATGGTTCCGCTGATCTTCTTCGCGTCGTTCCTGTTCGGCTACTTCCTGCCGGCGGCCGTGACCGGCGGCATCATGGGCGCAATCGGCACGCGGCTCCGGCGGCGCTGGTTCGTGCTGCTGGGGATGGTCGTCGGCGCCGGCGCGATGATCGGTTTCGTCGAACTCGAGGGTTACCTGATGAAAATCGACCAGTTCAGCGACATCGACGCGATCGCCACGCTCGATGCGATCGTGACGTCGGCCGTGATGTCGTACTGGCTGCATCGCCGGCTCGATCGCCGGCGTTGAGCGCGAAGCGTTGCGCGATCGGCCGCCTTCGCGCCGATCGCATGCATGGGGCGGGCATGCGGGCAGGGGCGGCACCGCGCGGCCGCTTGCGCGACCAGCGGGCTGCCATGCCGTTCCTGAAGCGAATGCCGCCGTCACGACGGCCCGGGATCAACGATAGACGAGATCCGCGCGGCGGTTCTGTGCCCACGAATCCTCGTCGTGGCCGAGCGCGACCGGCTTTTCCTTGCCGAGGCTGACCGCCTCGAGTTGCGTGGCTTGCACACCGAGCGTTTCGAGCGCGCTCATCACGGCCTGCGAACGGCGTTGGCCGAGCGCCAGGTTGTATTCGGACGTGCCGCGTTCGTCGGTGTTGCCCTGGATCAGTACGTGCCGCGCCGGATGGCTGCGCAGGTAGTCGGCGTGTGCCTGCAGCAGCGACTGGTATTCGGGCTTGACGGAGTACTGGTCGAAATCGAAGTAGATGCTGCGCTTCGCGAGCGGGCTGTTCGGATTGTTGAGCTCGTCGGCCGTCACCGTTGCGACGGCTTCGCTCGAGGGCGCGGGCTCCATGCCGGCATTCTCGGGTGTCTTGGCCGCATGGTGGCAACCGGCCAGCAGTACGACGGTTGTCAGGACCGCAAATCGGTTCGTTTTGCTCATCGTTCGTCTCCAGCGGTTGACTGCATTGAACGCGTGGGGCGATCGACACGCCCGTATCCGGCCGAACGGCGCGAAAGATCCGGCACCTGCGACGTGAATCATGTTCGTAAGCCGGTGGTGCGCCATATGAAAGAGTGTTGCGGCCGGAACGCCAAATCTCGGCGTCGCTGCAAACAGATTAGGAAAAATGTCACAGCGTGACCAGTTTCTCCGCATTTTTTTGCGTCGACGCCACAGACCGGGCGGCATTCGTGCCGTCACGCGGCGCGATGCCACTGCGCAAAGGCCGCGCACGGGCACGGCCTTTGCGGCTCGGGGCATGACGATCGAGCCGTGCCGAAACGCATGCGTTGAGCGGACGGCGTCGTAACGCGGTGCTTCGTCTTCAGAACTTGTGCCGCAGCCCCAGTGCGACGACGACCTGGTTGCTGTTCGCCGACGGCGTCAGCGTCCAGACGGTCGCGTTGAACGCGGGGTTGCCGTTGCCGCCGCTCACGCTCTGGTAGACGCCCTCGAGATACGCATCCGTGCGCTTCGACAGCGCATAGTCGGCTTGCGCGACGACCTGGTTCCATTTGGGCCGCGTCTGGCCGGTGCGCGTGTCGAAGCGGCCCATCGTGTACGTGTACGCGGCCGAGAGGCTCAACGCACGCGTGACGGCGAAGCGCCCGTCGACCGAGAAATTGTCGAACACCAGCGATTCTCCCTTCAACGGCGCGATGCCGCTGCCCTGGAGCACGCCCGTCACGCCGTCGGTGGTCGAGTGCGACCACGCGGCGCCGACCGAATGCGGCCCGAACGCATAACGGCCCGCCGCGGCCCAGATCTGCTGGTTGCCGCCCGTGATCGTCGCCGAGCCGTCGACCGTGCTGAGCGCACCGTTCGGGTTCGGCGCATTGCGGTCACGGCTGATCTTCAGGTAACCGGCGCCGAGCTTCAGCGGCCCGTTCGCGTACGACACGCCCGCGCTCCACGCCGCGTTGTTGGCGAACTGGCCGGCCGTGTTCGAGAACCCGTACATCGCGCCGAACCTCAGCCCGCGATACGTCGGGCTCGTGTACTTCACCGCCTGGTTGATGCGGAGGTTGCGATTCGAATCGTCGTTGTCGTACGGATGAACCGCGAGATTGCCGCCCCAGCCGGGGCCGGACGCGCCGAGCGGCGTGACGAAATCGAGGATCAGGTCGTACTGGCGGCCGAACGTGAGTTCGCCGGCCGTCTTCGAGCTCACGCCGACCCATGCCTGGCGGCCGAACATGTCGACGCCTTTCTGCGACAGCGCGCCGGTGGTGCCCGAGAAACCGTTCTCGAGCCCGAAGATCGCGGCCATCCCGCCGCCAAGATCCTCGCGGCCGCGCAACCCCCAGCGCGACGCGTTCAGGGCGCCGCTCGTCATCGCGACGGCGCCGCTTCCCGGCGAGCCGGCGCCGTGCGTGCGCTGGTTGGTCGCGTAGGTGATCGACGTGTCGATCAGGCCGTACAGCGTCACGCTGCTCTGCGCGTGTGCGCCCTCCGACGCGAAGGCGGTCAGGCAGGTGGCAATGGCGGTCCCCGCGAGTCGAGTGCTGGCGTGTTTGTTCATCTTGTAGGAATGCAAAGGAGTTTTTTATCGTTTGACCGGCGCGGCGGCCGGCGGATCGAGCGGCCATTATTGGAGATCGCGCGCCGGTCGATTAAGGCGTTGCACAGGAAAGGTCCTCTGCGAAATCGCGTGGAATCGCGGCGGACGAAAGCGGGGAGGGGGCGGTTCGGCGGGAAAACCGTCGCCGGGTTTGCGATGGGCTCAAAGGCTCAAGGGCTCAAGGGCGATGTCAGGTGATTCAGTTGACCATCGCGTGATCGTCCGTCGAGCGATGGCCGACGGGGAGCTTAGCGTCGGGCAACCGGCAGCGCGGCTTCGATGCCACCGCCGCGATACGCGGCACGAACGGCGATCGCCCTGGCTTCGAGTGCTTCCGGTGAAAGCCAGGGCCGCAAGCGGACCGCGACGCGCGGCAACGCGGCAAGCTGATCGCGCAGGCGCACGATCGACCGGCAGCCACGGAATGCCGACGACCCGGCGTCGGGGCCGGACGCGGCTTCCGCAAGCTCGGCCGCCCACTCGACGCCGCGGTGGCGCCTGACTTCGTCGAGGTGCGGCAGATGGCGCGCATCGCCCGATAACGCGATCAACAGCGCGGCCCAGTGCGCGCCGCGCCATCCCACGTTCATGTCGTCCGTGAGGTCGGCCAGCAGCGTGTCGTCGAGCACGGACAGGCTTTGCTGGCACAGGTAGTGGAAGTCGAGCGGCTGGTAGCGTACCTGCGGGTAGTCGCGCAGCACATGGCCGAGTTCGGCGCCGGTCTCGACAGCAGCGGCCAGGAACCGTTCGGCCGGCGCCGGGCGGTTCAGCAGCAGCGTCGGCACGCTCCGGTAGAGCCGGCAGATGTCGTCGGGGTGATAGTGCATCGCGAAGGTCGGGGTGATCGAACGGCGCGCGCGGCGCGCCGTTCGGGTTGTCTGCTGACCGCCGGACAGCAGCGCCGTATGACGCCGCTGCATTTCATCGGGCTCGACCGCTTCGATCGTGGGCGCGATCGGGCAATCGTAACCGAACGTGGCGTGAATCGTGCCGGCGCTCTCACGTCGGGTTGTCTACGATTCCCCCGCGGGGCGAAAGCGATCGCGGTATGCGCCGGGGCTGAGGCCGACCTTGTCCTTGAACAGTCGGCAGAACGAGCTGGTATCGCTGTATCCCACCTGGGCCGTAATCCGCTCGAGGCTGAGATCGCCGGCCTCCAGCAAGCCGCGCGCGGCTTCGATGCGCAGGTTCTGCAAATACCGTAACGGCGGCTGATTCAGCGCCGCGCGGAACCGGCGGATGATCGTGCGCTCGCTCACGCCGAGCTCATGCGCCATCTCCGACATCTTCACGTCCTTCGTCATGTTCTTCTGCAGCCAATACTGCGCGCGGTGAACCAGCGAGTCGGCGTGTTCCTTGTCTGCCAGCAACGGGAGATACGGCAATTGCTTCGTCTGGCTGACGTCGATCAGCATCGTCTTCGCGCATTGCGCGGCGATGGCCGCCCCGCAGAAGCGTTCGATGACATGGATGGTCTGCAGCAGGAAGGACGCCGATGCTCCGGCACAGATCAGGCGGTCGGCTTCGGTGACGACGGGTTCCAGCTGAAGGTCGACGCGGGGAAACCGGCTGCGGAACTGATCGGCCAGCCACCAAGTGGTCGTCGCGGGCCGTTCGTCCAGGAGGCCGGTTCTGGCCAGGACGAACGTGCCGGTGCAGTTCGCCGCAAGATAGGCCCCCGCGTTCCATTGCGAAACCAGCCAGTCGCATGCGGCCGACTGTCGTGCCAGCAACCGGTCGAAGGCCTTGCCGCTCGCGTAATGCGCACTGGGAATGAAAACCAGGTCGAACTTCTCGCGCGGCCGGATCGGCTCCGTGTTCAGTTGCAAGCCGTTGCTCGCCATGACCGGCTTCCCCGTCGGAGAAACGAACCGCCATTCGAACTGCGCATTGCCATCGCCCCTTTGTCGCCGCCAGTGCGCGTTCGCGATCTGCAGGATGTCGGCGAACCCGCCCAGGCTGGACGCGTAGCAATCGTCATACGCAAGAATGGCGGCGCGGGGCATGATGTGTCGGATATCGCATTCGATGTGTCAGTTTCGCCAATGTACGGCAGTTCGGCCCGAGAGGAAACTGGTCGTGTCAACCTCGCGCCAATTGACGCGCAGCGACAGGATCGCCATGCGGCCGGCAGCGCGGGGGACGCAGTATCGTGTGCCGTCCGGGCCACGAGAAGGACAATGTGGCCGCCCCCGGGTAGCGGCAGGCGCCTCCGTTGCCCGGCAGCGTGGAGTTCCGTCGGCTTCGCACCGCCGATTCAGCCGCGCAGTGACGCGCGTCGGGGCCGCAGCGTGCCCTGCATGCGAAGGCGCTTTCGTCTCAACCTGAACCGCAAACATCATGAAAACCAGGATCACCGAACTTTTCGACATCGACTATCCGATCATCCAGGGCGGCATGCACCATGTCGGGTACGCGGAGCTGGCCGCAGCAGTCTCCAACGCCGGCGGACTCGGCATCATCACCGGCCTGACCCAGCGATCGCCGGCCGATCTGGCCGCTGAAATCCGGCGTTGCCGCGAAATGACCGACAAGCCGTTCGGCGTGAACCTCACGTTCCTGCCGACCGTCACGTCCCCCGACTATCCCGGCTATATCCGGGCCATCGTCGAAGGCGGGGTCAAGGTCGTCGAAACGGCCGGCAACAACCCGCAGCCCTACCTGGCCGCGCTCAAGGAAGCGCACATCAAGGTGATCCACAAGTGCACGTCGATTCGCCACGCGCTGAAGGCCGAGTCCATCGGCTGCGATGCGGTCAGCGTGGACGGATTCGAATGCGGCGGCCACCCTGGCGAGGACGACATTCCGAACTTCATTCTGCTGCCGCGCGCCGCCGAAGAACTCAGGATTCCGTTCGTGGCCTCCGGCGGCATGGCTGACGGCCGGTCGCTGGTTGCGGCACTTTCGCTCGGCGCGGACGGCATCAACATGGGAACGCGCTTCGTCGCCACCCGCGAGGCACCGGTGCACGAGAACGTGAAGCAGGCGCTGGTCGCGGCCTCCGAGCTGGATACGCGCCTGGTCATGCGCCCGTTGCGCAATACCGAGCGCGTGCTGCGCAATGCCGCGGTCGATCGCATTCTCGAAAAGGAAAGCAGGCTCGGCGCCGGCATCCGGTTTGACGATATCGCCGAAGAAGTCGCCGGCGTGTATCCGCGCATCATGAAGGAGGGCGCGCTCGACGCGGGCGCGTGGTCGTGCGGCCTGGTCGTCGGCCTGATCCGCGATATCCCGACCGTGAAGGAACTCGTCGAGCGCATCGTGAGCGAGGCGACGGAGATCATCCGCAGCCGCCTGGCACGTATCGCGGTTTGATCCGGATTGGCGACGCGGGATGCCGCCCTCCGTCGCCGATGAATCCTCGCCGGCGCGATGCCGGCGAGGATTCGTGCGGGATGTGGTCGACGAGGGCCAACCGGGCGACCGCGGCGATGATCGAAAGCGTGCGGTTGGCGGCCGCTTTGTCGATGTAGAGACTGTCGCGTCGTCGGTTCCAGTCGCCTCGCCGCGCGACCGGACTCGAGCACCCTGTCCGTCGTGAACTGAATCGGTTCACGCCGGCCGGGTGCTCGTGAATTCAATGACTTCCCCCTTTAAGGATCGGGTAACCCGCGTTGCCCGATTCCGCTTTCCCTTCGGGCAGCGCCCCCGGACGTCATCCGGATTCCGGCCCGGCCGACGCCACCGCGTTGCGCCACGCGAGCCCGATGCGGTTTCTCCCCGGCTCGACGCATCGCAAGCCGGCGCCCGCTCCGGCGATCGGCCCATGAGATGACAAATACCGTCATCGACGGATCGCGATCTTGCGCGCGGCGATATAATTCGCGCTCCGAGGGCCTTCGAGCCCGACCGCGAATACAAGACAAGAAGAAGCAGACATGGCTCCGTCTCAACCGCATGCATTGCAGCGTCCGCCCGCTGAAGTCCTGTATGCCGATCAGCTCGCGCAGCTGAAGGCGCAGGATGGCGCCCAACCACGCCCGCCGGGCTGGCAACTGAGTCTGACGGCCGCCCGCGCATTCATTGCCGGCGATCGCTCGCTCGGCATCGCGCCGAAGGTGGTCGCGCCGATCGCGAGCATCGAGCGCATGCTCGTCACGCTCGCCACCGGGCGCGGGCTGATGCTGGTCGGCGAGCCGGGCACCGCGAAATCGATGCTGTCCGAGCTGCTGGCGGCCGCGATCAGCGGCACATCGACGCTGACGATCCAGGGCGGCGCATCGATCACCGAAGACCAGATCAAGTACGGCTGGAACTACGCGTTGCTGATCAACGAAGGGCCGAGCCCGCGCGCGCTCGTGCCCGCGCCGCTGTACCAGGGCATGCACGACGGCCGGATCGTGCGCTTCGAGGAAATCACGCGTGCGCCGCTGGAAGTGCAGGACTGCCTGCTCGGCATGCTGTCGGATCGCGTGATGGCCGTGCCCGAACTGCACGGCGAACACGGGATGCTGTACGCGCGCGAGGGCTTCAACATCATCGCGACCGCGAACACGCGCGACCGTGGCGTGAACGAGATGAGTGCGGCGCTCAAGCGGCGCTTCGATTTCGAAACCGTGTTTCCGATTCTCGACTTCGACAGCGAACTCGCGCTCGTGCGCGAAGCCAGCGCGCGCCTGCTGGCCGGCAGCGGCATTCCGGCGGCCGTGCCGCAGCCGGTGCTGGAACTGCTGGTCACCACGTTTCGCGATTTGCGCGGCGGGGCCGGCGATGCGGCGGGCAGCGACGGCGCGATGGACCGGCTGACGGCGGTGATGTCGACGGCCGAAGCGGTGAACGTCGCGCATGCGGTCGGCGTGCGCGCATGGTTTCTCGAGCAGCGTGAAGGGTCGCCGCAGGATCTCGTCGACTGCATCGCCGGCACCGTGGTCAAGGACAACGCCGACGATCGCGCGAAGCTGCGCCGCTATTTCGAACAGAAGGCCGCCCGGCGCGAAGGGGCGCACTGGCGCGCGTATTACGCGGCACGCCACCGTCTGCCGTGATGCGCGACATGAGTACGACCGATCGCGGCGGCATGCGCGGGCCGGGGCGTCGTACGCCCGATGCGTGCCGCGAGCACGGCAAAAAGGGCGTAAAGGGCGTAGAGATCGACAAGGGCAGGTCGGGCTGCATCGCGTCCGGCGCCTCCGTATGCATCGACTTCGACTGACAGGCGCCGCATGCAGACCGTGACGCCCGGCCAGCCGCACATCGTCGGCATCCGCCATCACAGCCCCGCGTGCGCGCGGCTGGTGGCCGAGCGCATCCGCGCACGGCGGCCGCGCTACGTGCTGATCGAGGGGCCGGCCGACTTCAACGGCCGGCTCGACGAACTGTATCGTCCGCACCGCCTGCCGATCGCGATCTACAGTTATCTGTCCGGCGATTCCGCGCATTACGGCTCGTGGACGCCGTTCGCCGAGCATTCGCCGGAATGGCAGGCATTGCAGGCGGGGCGCGAAGTCGGCGCGACGGTCCGGTTCATCGACCTGCCCGCGTGGCACGCGGCGTTCTCGCGGCTCGAGAACCGCTATGCCGATGTCGCGGACGCCGAACACGAGGCCCGCGCCGACGCATACGAGCGCGCGCTGGCGGACACGCTCTCGGTGCAAGGCCGCGATGCGCTGTGGGATCACCTGTTCGAGGACGTCGGCGATACGCCGGGCGCGCTGGACGAACTCGAGGCGCGCCTGTCGACCTACTTCTCGCATCTGCGCGCCGACGATCCGGGCTCGCTCGGCAACCAGGCACGCGAACGGATGATGGCGCGCTGGATCGCGTGGGCCGTCGCCGAAGCCGACGGGCAGGCGGACGACGTGCTGGTCGTCTGCGGCGGTTATCACGCGCCGGCGCTGGCGACACTCTGGCGCACGCGGCCGGCCGCGTTGCCCGATACGCCCGAACCCGGCGCGATCGACGGCGATGCCGGTGCCGTGCCCGACGAACGGGAAGACGACGCCGGCGCGTGCGACACGGATTCGACGACCGCCGACGGGGCTGCGCGCAGCGTCCGCTACGGTTCCTATCTCGTGCCTTACACGTTCAAGCGTCTCGACGCGTTCGCGGGCTACGCATCGGGGATGCCTTCGCCGGCTTATTACCAGTGGGTCTGGGCTGACGGCGCGGAAGCGGCGGCGCGTCGCGTGCTCGAGAACGTGAGGCAGCGGCTGCGCGCGCGCAAGCTGCCGGTATCGACGGCCGACCTGATTGCCGTGCACGTGCGGGCCGAAGGGCTGGCACGCCTGCGCGGCCACGCGCGGCCGTTGCGTTGCGACTGGCTCGACGCGCTGGCCGGCGCGCTGGTGAAGGAGGCGCTCGACGCGCCGCTGCCGTGGACCTATCGCGGGCCGCTGCGGGCCGGCACCGATCCGGTGCTGGTCGAGGCGATGGATGCGCTGGCGGGCGACGCCGCCGGCGAGCTCGCGCCCGGTACGCCGCAACCGCCGCTCGTCGCCGCGGTGCGCGACGAGCTGGCCGCGCTCGGCATCGTGCTGCACGGCACGCTGACGCTCGACCTGCTGACCGACCAGGGGCGTGCGCGCAGCCGCGTGCTGCACCGGCTGGCGCTGCTGCGCGTACCGGGCATCGTGCGCCGCCAGGGCGCACAGCTTGCGATGTCGGGCGAGCGCGACGAAGTCTGGCAGCTCGGCGAGCCGCTCGAGCAGCAGGCGGCGTTGATCGAAGCCGGCGCGTGGGGCGCAACGCTGTCCGACGCGGCACGCGCGCGGCTCGAGGATGAATTGCGTGAGGCGGGTGGCCGCATCGCGCCGCTCGCGGATGGCCTGAACCGCGCCGCGTGGGCCGGGCTGGCAGCGCTGAGCACCGCGCTGCTGGACACGCTGCACGATGCGGTCGCGCGCGAGCAGCGCTTCGAGTCGCTCGCCCCGGCGCTCGGCAACCTGCATACGCTGCTGCGTCACGGCCATCTGCTCGGCATGAACGATGCACCGGTGCTGCGGATCGTCGTCGAGGCCGGGTTCGATCGCGCGCTATGGTTGCTGGAGCCGGCCGCCGCGCTGCCGCCGGCCGATCTCGACGCCCACGTACAGGGGCACGCCGCACTGCGCCGGATCGTAGCCGACGTACTGGCCGGTGCCGACGGTGCCGACGGTGCCGGCCACACGCCGCTCGTGATCGAGCCGTCGCGCGCGCTGGCCGTCTGGCGGCGCAAGGCGGCCGATACGGCAGCGGCGCCCGCGAGTCGCGGCGCGGCGCTCGGCGCGCTGCTCGGCCTGGCGGGGCAGGCCGGCGTCGACGACGGTCAACCCGTCGCCGGTATCGACGATGCGATGGCGCTGCTGCGGGCGATGCCGGCCGCCGCGCTCGGCGATGCGCTCGGCGGTTTGCTTGCGCTGGCGCGCGAGACACTGGCAAGCGCACCGGCTTTCGTCGCGGGCATGGATGCGACCATACGCGCGCTCGACGACGCCGATTTCGTGCTCGCGTTGCCGGGCTTGCGCAGCGCGTTCGCGTGGTTGCCGCCGCGGGAGCGCGGGCAGCTCGCGGATCAGGTGCTCGCGCTGCACGACGCGACACACCTGTCACGCCGCGTGCTGACGGAGCGGCACGCGGACGATGCCTCGCCCGAAGAGGCCGCGCACGCCGCGCGCATCGAGGCGCAGGTGCTCGGCCGTTTGCGCCGCTGGGGGCTCACGCCCGATCCGGAGGCGTCATGAAGTGCCGACCGACAGGCCGCCGCGCATCCGGCTTCCGCTTCTCTTACCACGATGTCGCGCCGTCACGGCACGGTGCGGCGCGTTTTCCGCGAGTCCTGCCATGCCGCTGAACATTCCCGGTCCGCTCGAACGCTGGCGCCTGCTGCTCGGCGAACCGGCCGAGGCCGCATGCGGCACGCCGGGTGCGGACGCGCGGGCCGCCGATGCGGCGCTCGACTGGCTGTACGGCCGCGACGACGACCGCGCGCAGCGCGGCGAGCGCGGGGCCGGCCTCGGGCCGTCCGCGCTGACCACGCCGGACTGGATCAACACGATCCACACGCTGTTTCCGAAGGAGGTGATCGACCGGCTCGAACGCGACGCGGTCGAGCGTTTCGGCATCGACGAAGTCGTCACGAACCTCGAGGTGCTGGAGCGGATCGAGCCGTCCGAATCGTTGCTGCGCGCCGTGCTGCACACGAAGCACCTGATGAATCCCGAGGTGCTGGCGGCCGCGCGGCGGCTGGTTGCCGAGGTGGTCCGGCGAATCATGGAGCGGCTGGCGACCGACGTGCGGCAGGCCTTCAGCGGCACGCGCGACCGGCGCCGGCGCTCGCGGATGAAGATCGCGCGCAATTTCGACTACACGCGCACGCTGGCCGCGAACCTGCGCCACTGGCATCCCGAGCGGCGCAAGCTGTATCTCGACACGCCGGTCTTCAACAGTCGCACGCGTCGCCACGCCGAGCCGTGGGACATCGTGCTGCTCGTCGACCAGAGCGGGTCGATGGTCAACTCGGTGATTCACAGCGCGGTGATGGCCGCGTGTCTGTGGCAATTGCCGGGCATGCGTACGCGGCTCGTGGCCTTCGACACGTCGGTGGTCGACCTGACCGCCGACGTGTCCGACCCGGTCGAGCTGCTGATGAAGGTTCAGCTCGGCGGTGGCACGGACATCGCGAAGGCCGTCGCGTATGCGCAATCCTGCGTCGCGAATCCCGCCCGCACGATCATCGTGCTGGTCAGCGATTTCTATGAAGGCGGCAGCGGCTACGAACTCGTGCGCCGCGTGAAGGCGCTGGCCGAGAGCGGCGCGCGCGTGCTCGGGCTGGCCGCGCTCGATTCGGCTGCCGAGCCCGCCTACGACCGCGAGATGGCCGCGCGGCTCGTGAACGCCGGTGCGCAGGTCGGCGCGATGACGCCCGGCCAACTGGCCGCGTGGCTTGCCGAGAAGGTGCAGGGATGAGCGCACCGATCCGCGACGACCTCCTCGAACTGACGCCCGAAGCGCTGACGGCGCTCGCCAACGCCGGGTTCGTCAAGCGCGCACAGAAGGATGTCGCCGCCGGCGCGTTGCCGGCAGTGACCGTCGACGGCGACGGTACGGTGCACGCGTCGTTCGCCGACGGCGTGCGTACCAGCTTGCCGCCGGGCCGGACCTTGCGCGACGCGGCGTGCAACTGCACCGCGAGCGGCATGTGCCGGCATCGCGTGATGCTGGTGTTCGCCTATCAGGCGAGCATGCGGGGGAACGAAGCGGCTGCCCCGGGCGAGGCGCGTGCGGGCGGAGACGACAGGACGGGGCAGGCCGATACGCGCGATGAATCGATCTGCAATCCGGACGATGTCGCACGCGGCGCAACAGGTACCGGTGCGGACGATGCGCCGCCGGGCGACGACACGAATGGCACGTCGTCCGCGGATCGCGCATGGAGCCCCGCCGATTTCGACGATGCCGCGCTGGCGGCGAGTTTTGCGCCGTCGGTGCTCGAACAGGCCGCGCGCATGGCGGCCGCGCGGCCCGCCGTGACCGTGCAGCCGTGGTCCGGCGCACAGTCGTCGCCGGTTGCACGCCTGCCGATGTGCACCGTGCGGTTCTTCTCGCGACGCTCGCTCGCGCATGCGCGTTGTGACTGCCGGCAGGGCAGCGGCTGCGCGCACGTCGTGCTGGCCGTCTGGGCATTCCGGCAAGCCGGGGCGCCGGCCGACGGCGTACCGGAGACGATCGTCGAGGTGCGCCCGCCGGCCGGCGAAGAAGACGAGCGTGGCGACGACCGGTCGCCGTTGCGCGACGACGCGGCGCACGCGCTGATCGCCGACCTCGACAGGCTGGTGCACGCGCTGTGGCTGGACGGTTCGAGCCAGCCGCCGATCGCGCTGGCCGCGCGCGTGGAGTCGCTGCGCGGCCGCCTGCGCGAGCGCGGCTGGCAGTGGGTCGACGACGCGCTCGACGAAGCCTGGCAGCTCGTGCATGCACAGCATGCGCGCAGCAGCCGCTTCGAGCCGCTGCGGCTCGTGCGCGTGCTGGCCGAACTGTGGGCGCGCTTGCGCGCGGCGTTGTCCGCCGCGACGCAGCTTGAGGGTGCCGCGGTGCCGGTCCGCCAGATGCTCGGCATCGGCGTGAAGGGCGAGGTGGAACTCGATCATTTGCGGCTGGTGTCGCTCGGCGTCGAGCTGTGGGCCGACGACGCGGAAGAGGGGGCGAGCGTGCTGTTCGCCGATCCCGATACGCAGACCGTGATGGTGCTGACGCGCAACTGGCCGCGTGCCGCCGACGTCGCGGCCGGCGGCCGTGCGCCGGATCTGGCCGGCCGCCGCGTCGCGGGTTTTCCGTTGCGGCAGATCGCCGCCGGGCAGGTCGTCACGAAGACCGCGAAGCGGCGCGCGAACGGTGCGGTCGACATCTCCGCCGGCGTGCGGCAGACAGGCGTGCTGCCGCTGTCGCCGACCTCCTGGGACGATCTCGTCGCGCCGATCCGCCAGCCGGGCATCGCGGCGCTCGTCGCGCACCTGCGTGACGCGCTGCCCGACTTCGTGCGGCCGAGACAGGCGGCGAACGGCGCGGCGGCCGGCGCGGCCGGGTCGCTGCACGTGGTCGCGTTCGAGCCGATGGTCGTGCGGTCGGTCCATTGGGATGCGGCTGCCCAGGTGCTGCACGCGCAGCTCGAGCAGGGGGAAGCAGGGACGGTCGATGTGGAAGGCGACGATGTGCTGCACCTCGCGCTGCCGCATCGCGCCGTGGCACCCGGCGCGGTCGATGCGCTGGCACGCGTGCTGGCCGGCGAATGGGGCGCGTTGCGCGCGCTGGCAGGTACCGTCCGGCTGCATGCGGGCACGGCCGTGATGCGGCCGCTGGCCGTGTTGACCGCGCAGCGCGCCGTCGTGCTGCAGACCGAAACGACGGCGCCGCAACCGCTGCCGCTGGCCGGCGGGCGCGGGTCGTTGCCCGCGCTGGTCGCGCTCGCGGAGGACACGCTGGCGCTGCTGGCCGAATGGCTGCGCCAGGGCATGCGCCATCAGGGCGGCGGCGCGGTCGAGCGTGCGCTGGCGCAGGCCACGCGACTGGAGCGGGCCGGCCTCGCGCACGCGGGGCGACTGCTGCGCACGCTGGCCGACGGCCTGCGCGGTGCGCAATCGGCGTCGATCCTGACGCAACTGGGTTCGCTGACGTTGCTGCTGCTGGGCATCGTCGAGCAATGACGGCATGACCGTCGAACGGGCGAGCAGTCGGCGCCCGACACCGCGAGCCGTCGGGCAGGCTGCACGGCTCGCGGGATGAATGAACGAGAGGGCGTCATGGCTGCGTTGCGGCCATGGCATGCGGGCGCGGCATCGTGCCGCGTCGTCGATCCGAGTGAGAGGGAACGGATGCGTCGTTTTGAACTGATCGAAGGCAACTCCAGCAAGTTCTGGGAAGTGGAGCAGGAAGGCTCCGGGCTCAATATCCGCTGGGGCCGCATCGGCACCGCGGGCCAGAGCCAGACGAAGTCGTTCGCGGACGACGCGAAGGCGCGCGCCGCGCTCGACAAGCTCGTCAAGGAGAAGACCGGCAAGGGTTATGCCGAAGTCGCGGTGGCGGCCGGCGCCAGCATCGGCGCGACTGCCGCCAAGCCGCCGGCCGTCGCGTCGCCGGCAACCCCGGCCGCGGTGCCGCAGGCGCCGACAGACGCGGAACCGGGCGGGAACGCGCAACCCGCAGCGGCGAAGGCCGCGAAGGGTGTGCCGCCGACACCGTCGGCCCAGCCGGCGGCATCGACGCCGCGTTCAACGGTTTCCAGCACCACCGCCGCCACCGCCGCCGCGCCCTTGCCGCCCGTCGCCGCCGAAGGTTTCGACGCCCAGTGCGAGCGTGTCTTCGAGACCGTGCGCGCGCAGATCGCGAACGGCGACCTGAAGCCCGGCGAGACGTTGACGGTCGCCGTGATCAAGCGCCGCTACGACGTCGGCGACCAGGGCGCCGCGATGGCGCTCGACCTGCTCAAGTCGCGCCGTCTGCTGCATGGCTGGGGCGCGTCGGCCAGCGTGCACGAGCACGGGCAGGCAACTGCCGTGGCGCTCGGCGAGTGGTTGGCGTCCGAGGCGGCCGCCGCGCCGGCGCCTGCCGC
>NZ_ASSI01000057.1:0-16402 GCF_000466765.1 Burkholderia sp. AU4i
CCGGATGCGGGCGCCGGCATGGCGTCGGCGCGCGGCGGCGACGGCTCGCCGGGCGCGGCCGGAATCGTCCCGCGCCGATGGTAAAATGCCGGATTCTCCCTCCTCGCTCGACCCGGCCCTCAAAGCCCGCCCGATCATGTCCGACACTCGTCCCGATACGCTTTTCGCCCTCACCGCGCTCTCGCCCATCGACGGCCGCTACGCCAGCAAGACCGAAGCGCTGCGCGACTGGCTCTCCGAAGCCGCCTTCATGCGCCACCGTGTCACCGTCGAGGTGCACTGGCTGATCGCGCTGTCGCGCGCCGGCTTCGCGGAAGTCCCGCGCTTCTCGGAAGCTTCCGAGCAGTTCCTGCTGCAGCTCGCCGAGCGCTTCACCGCCCACGACGCCGCGCGCATCAAGGAAATCGAGCGCGTGACTAACCACGACGTGAAGGCCGTCGAGTACTGGCTGAAGGAATCGGTGAAGGGCCAGGAAGAACTCGAGAAGGCCAGCGAATTCATCCACTTCGCGTGCACGTCCGAGGACATCAACAACACGTCGCACGGGATGATGCTCGCCGGTGCGCGCACGCACGTGATCGTGCCGGCGCTGCGCACGGTCCACCAGCGCCTCGTCGCGCTCGCGCACGCGCTGGCCGACCAGCCGATGCTGTCGCGCACGCACGGCCAGCCGGCCAGCCCGACGACGCTCGGCAAGGAGCTCGCGAACGTCGCGGCCCGTCTCGACCGCGCGATCGCGCGCATCGAGAAGGTCGAGATCCTCGGCAAGATGAACGGCGCGGTCGGCAACTTCAACGCGCACCTGTCCGCGTATCCGGAATTCGACTGGGAAGCGTTCTCGCGCGACGTGATCGAAAACCGCCTGAAGCTCACGTTCAACCCGTACACGATCCAGATCGAGCCGCACGACTACATGGCCGAGCTGTTCGACGCGGTCGCACGCGCGAACACGATCCTGCTCGACCTCGACCGCGACGTGTGGGGCTACATCTCGGTCGGCTACTTCAAGCAGAAGACGAAGGCCGGCGAGATCGGCTCGTCGACGATGCCGCACAAGGTCAACCCGATCGACTTCGAGAACTCGGAAGGCAACCTCGGCCTCGCGAACGCGACGCTGCGCCACCTCGCCGACAAGCTGCCGGTGTCGCGCTGGCAGCGCGACCTGACCGACTCGACGGTGCTGCGCAACATGGGCGTCGCGCTCGGCTACTCGCTGCTCGCATACGACTCGCTGATCCGCGGCCTCGACAAGCTCGAAGTGAACCCGCAGCGCCTGAACGAAGATCTCGACAACTGCTGGGAAGTGCTCGCCGAGCCGGTGCAGACGGTGATGCGCCGCTACGGCATCGAGAACCCGTACGAGCAGTTGAAGGAACTGACGCGCGGCAAGGGCATCACGCGCGAAGCGCTGCAGGAATTCGTCGGCACGCTCGCGATCCCGCAGGACGCGAAGGATCGCCTGCTCGCGATGACGCCTGCGTCGTACATCGGCAAGGCCGTCGAACTCGCGAAGCGGATCGCGTAAGCGCCCGTCTCCGTACGTAAAAAAGCCCGATGCGAGCAATCGCGTCGGGCTTTTTCATTTGCATGCCGCGTCCGCTCAGAACGAAATCATCCGCCCCGGATTGAGCGCGCTCATCACGCTCATCGCCGCCTTCGCCGCCGGAATCGCGATCGGCGACAACTGGCGGCCGAGCGGAATCGCGCGATGGTCGATGCCGGTCAGCATCGAGAAATCGTCGTTGCGTCCGACGAAATCGTCGCAGATCGCCTTGCCGATCCGCACCGTCTGCGCGACGCCGTGGCCGCTCCAGCCCTGCACCATGTACATCGGCACGCGGCCGTCGGTCTTGCGGCTGTCGGTCGCGCCGTTCAGCGTGAAGTCGCTGACGCCGCTCCAGCAGTAATCGAGCGCGAACTGGCCGTCGACCTGCGGGAACACCGTGTTCAGCCGCGTCAGCAGATACGCGTTGACGTCGGGCTGCGCCCAGCACGTGCCGGTGCCCTGCCCGCCGAACAGCAGGCGGTTGCCGCGTACCGGCCGGTAGTAGTCGATCTGGAACTGCGTGTCGTACACGGGCATGCCGGCCGGCATCAGCGTCGCGACGTCGACGTCGAGCGGTGCCGTCACGCTTACATAGGTAAAGAACGGTACGGTCGTCGCGGCGCCGTCGTCGAGCAGCCGGAACGTCGTGTTGTGCAGCGCGAGCACGACGCCCTTGCGGGCAGTGATCGTGCCGCCCGGCGTCGTCGCGACGACGCCCGCGGGCGTCTCGTCGAGCTCGACTACCTCGGTGCCTTCGTACAGCGTGCCGCCGTTAAGCCGGAAACCATGAACGAGCCCGCGCACCAGTGCGAGCGGATGGATCTGCCCGCCGATCGCATCGATCGCCGCGCCGTGGTACAGCCCCGAACGCACGTATTCGTCGTTCAGCTGATGGCGGCCGACGAGCGTCACGCCCGCGTCGCCGAGATGACGGCGCGCATCCGCGCCGTCCAGCAGCGCACTCATGTGGCCGGGGTGGACAGCGGCCGTGATGTGCCCGCGTTTGCGGTCGAGTTCGAGTGCGTAACGCGCACCGATCGTATCGATCAGGTCCATCGATTCGGCCGACGCGAAGCGCCACAGCCGCTTCGCGTCGTCGTGCGACAGGTGGTCGATCATGTCGGCCGCTTCCCAGCGCGCGAGGCCGGGCGTCAGTTGCCCACCGTTTCGACCCGATGCGGCCGAGCCGACGTGGTGCTTGTCGACGAGGATCGTGTCGACGCCCGCTTCGGCGAGATGCAGTGCGGCCGATGCGCCGAGCAGGCCCGCGCCGATCACGAGCACGTCGCATACCGCGTCGTGCGCGAGCGGCACGGTGTTTTCATGGCGCGACAACGACGCCTCGTACCAGTTCGCCGGGCGCTCGCCGTCGTAGCGGGCCGGATCGCACCAGTTCCAGTTGTCTTTTTCGATGTTCAGTTGCGTTTGCTCGAAACGCGATTCGCCCTGGATCAGGGGTTGGTTATTGAAAGTCATGATTGCACTTGCATGGTAGGGCCGCCTGTCGAAGAGCCTTCTGGCTTCGCGGGTGGGGCAGCCGGTTCCACATGGGTGTCAACGAGAAAAGGGGCGCGATGGCCCGTGTTGACGGCGGGCACGCTCGTGCCGCCTGGATCCCGGACTGTGCGAAAGCACGTATTGAAAGGTGCCGGGACACCCAATTTCTACACCGCAGAAATAATTCTACAGTGTAGAATCAGCTTTCGTCAAGTTTACAGCCGGTGCCGCACCGGCACGCCGGCCCGTATCGATGAAAGACAAACCCGCCCAGGGCCCGCGCGGCCTCGACAAGGATGCGATCGTCGCGGCCGCGCTCGCGCTGCTCGAAGACGTCGGCGAAGCCGCGTTCAGCGTGCGCAAGCTCGCGCAGTCGGTCGGCTGCGACCCGATGAGCGTGCTGTACCACTTCAAGTCGAAGGAAGGCCTGAGTCGCGCGATCGCGAACGCGCTGTCGCGCTCGCTCGTGCCGGTCGACGCCACGCTGCCGTGGCGCGAACGGCTGCGAGACCTCGCGCGCCAGTACCGCGCGCTCGCGCTGCGCTACCCGGCCGCGTTCGCACTGCTGCAGCGGCACATGAGTACCGGGCCGGCCGATCTCGCGCACATCGAGGCCGTGCATCGCGCGCTGGCCGACGCCGGCATCCCGCGCGCGGCGCTGCCATCGGTTTGCGTCGGCTGGTATGCGAGCGTGATCGGGCTTGCCGCGGCCGAAGCCGGCGGCCTCACGCGCGCCGCGAACGACGTCGAGCTCGCGGAAATGGCGGCGCTGTCGGACGCCGCGCATCCGCTCGTCAAGGCGGCCGCCCCGCTCTATGCGCAGCTCGATCCGGCAGCCGTGCACGACACGATGCTGGACGTGCTGCTCGACGGCATCGCGAAACAGGCGCCCGCCACCTGACCGGGCCGCCGGCCACCAACGCAAAAGGCGCCCCGAGGGGCGCCTTTTGCGTGATGATTGCCGCGAACCGCGCTCAGTGCTGCTGCGCGATGCCGATCTTCAGCATGACCTGGTCGACGATCTGTTCGGGCGTCAGCTCGATGCTGACCTGGATCGCTTCGTCCGGGCCCGGTTCCTCGAGCGTGTCGAGCTGGCTCTTCAGCAGCGACGGATCGAAGAAATGGCCGGTGCGGCTCTTCAGGCGCTCGTGCAACACCTCGAACGAACCCTTCAGATACACGAACCGCACGTCGGTGTCGGTGCCGCGCAGCACGTCGCGGTACGACCGCTTCAGCGACGAGCACGTGAACACGGCCGTCTCGCCCGCGCGCTGCTTTTCCTCGATGGCCGCGCGAATCGTGCGCAGCCACGGCCAGCGGTCGTCGTCGGTCAGCGGAATGCCGTGATGCATCTTTTCCTTGTTCGCCGCGCTGTGAAACGCGTCGCCGTCGGTATAGCTGCACGACAGGCGTTCCGCCAGCATTTCGCCGATTCGCGACTTGCCCGCGCCCGACACGCCCATTGCGATCAGAATCATTGACTACCCCTTGTTACAGAACCATGCTCAGCAGCAGTGTAAAGCCGAGGCCGAGCACCGAGATGATCGTTTCGAGCAACGACCAGGTCTTGAACGTCTGACCGACCGTCATCCCGAAGTATTCCTTGATCAGCCAGAAGCCGCCGTCGTTCACGTGCGAGAAGATCAGCGAGCCCGAGCCCGTGGCGAGCACCAGCAGCTCCGGGCTGACCGTCGTGCCGGCTGCCGCCGCGATCGGCGCGACGATGCCGCAGGCCGTCGTCATCGCGACCGTCGCCGACCCCGTCGCGAGACGCATCAGCGCCGCGACGAACCAGCCGAGCAGCAGCGGCGACAGGTGCGCATGCTTCGCGGTCTCGACGATCTGCTGCGAGATCCCGCTGTCGCGCAGGACGCCGCCGAAGCCGCCGCCCGCGCCGACGATCAGCGTGATGCCGGCGATCGGTGCGAGACACTCGCCGCAGAACTTCTGGATCTGGTCGCGGTTGAAGCCCTGCAGCTTGCCGAACGTGAAGAAGCTCACGAGCACGGCGATCAGCAGCGCGACGTCCGAGTTGCCGGCAAAGCGCAGCAGGTTGTTCGGCAGCGATTTCGGCGTGAACAGCAGGTCGGCCCAGCTGCCGACGAGCATCAGCACGACGGGCAGCAGGATCGTGAACAGCGTGATGCCGAAGCTCGGCAGTTCGCGCTTGCGGCCGTCCGCATGCGAGTCGACGAACTGCGACGCGAGCGGGTTGTTTTCCGGCAGCTTCACGAACTTCGAGATCGTCAGCGCGAACAGCGGGCCCGCGATGATCGCGGTCGGCACGCCGACGATCAGGCCGAACGCGATCGTCTTGCCGATATCGGCGCCGTATTGCTGGACGGCCAGCAGCGCGGCCGGGTGCGGCGGGATCAGGCCGTGCACGACGGACAGGCCGGCCACCATCGGCAGGCCGACGACGAGCAGCGACTTGCCGGTGCGCTTCGCGACGTTGAACGCGATCGGGATCAGCAGCACGAAGCCGACTTCGAAGAACACCGGCAGGCCGACGATGATCGCGACGAACATCATCGCCCAGTGGATGTTCTTTTCACCGAACCAGTCGATCAGCGTGGTCGCGATCCGTTCGGCGCCGCCCGATTCGGCCATCATCTTGCCGAGCATCGTGCCGAGGCCCACGACGATCGCGATGTGGCCGAGCGTACCGCCCGTGCCCGCCTCGAACGACTTGACGATCTTGTCCATCGGCATGCCGACGACGAGGCCGAGGCCGAGCGAGACGATGATCAGCACCAGGAACGGGTAGATCTTGTAGCGCGCGATCATCAGGATCAGCGCGGCAATCGCGATCAGCGTGAATACGAGCAGCATGCTGCCTTGGACAGCCCCCATGTGGACTCCTCCTAGAATTGTTCGAACCGGGCGCGTTGTTGCGAGTATGCCCGGCTATGCAGGTCTCCGGAACACGGGGGGGTACCCACCCCGTCAGGACGCTGAATTTTACTTATCTTTACGGTCCGCGGATAGAACCGGTTCCATCAGCAAAAACCCTCGGTAAAACAAGCACTAAGCGCTTGTCTTCCGAGGGTCAAACCGTCATCTCGTACAAGTCTTAACGGGGAAGCTGGCTCGCGGCTTGCGCGAGGCGCGTGACTTCGGCCCAGTCCTGCGCGACGAGCGCGGCCTTCGGCGTGAGCCACGAGCCGCCGACGCACACCACGTTCGGCAGCTTCAGGAAATTCGGCGCGGTTTCGACCGTGATGCCGCCGGTCGGGCAGAACTTCAGTGCCGGGAACGGGCCGTGGAACGCCTGCAGCATCGGCACGCCGCCCGCCTGTTGAGCGGGGAAGAACTTCACGATCTCGTAGCCGAATTCGAGTGCCTGGATGATGTCGCTCGGCGTCATCACGCCCGGCAGCAGCGGCAGGCCCGCGTCGAGCGACGCGAGGTGCAGCTCTTTCGTCAGGCCCGGCGACACGCCGAACTTCGCGCCCGCACGCTTCGCCTGCTCGCAATGCTCGGGCTTCGTGATCGTGCCGACGCCGACGACGATGTCGTCCGCGAGCTGGCTCGCGCGCTGGATCGCTTCCAGGCCAGCCGGCGTGCGCAGCGTGATCTCGAGTACCTTCACGCCGCCCGCGTGCAACGCGCGCGACACGTGTTCACCCTGCTCGACCGAGTCGAACGCGAGCACCGGGATGACCGGGCCCAGCTTCACGATTTCAGCAATCGTCTTCATTGAATTGGCTCCTTGAAATTCATGCGGCGACGTGGGCGGCCGATTCGCCGACCAGCGCGCCGAAAACCGATGCGCCCTGCTCGGCCGGCGCGGCGGCCGCGCGGAACACGCCGAACAGCTCACGCCCGAAACCGACCTCGTTCTCGGCCTGGTGCAGCGGCTGCGCGACCGGGCGCGCCTGCCACTCGGCGGCGTCGACCTCGATGTCGAGCACGCCGGCTTCGGCGTCGATCACGAGCGTATCGCCCGTCTTCACCTTGCCGAGCGGGCCGGCCAGCAGCGCTTCCGGCGACACGTGGATCACGGCCGGCACCTTGCCCGACGCGCCCGACATGCGGCCGTCGGTGACGAGCGCGACGTGGAAGCCCTGATCCTGCAGCACGCCGAGCAGCGGCGTCAAACGGTGCAGCTCCGGCATCCCGTTCGCGCGCGCGCCCTGGAAGCGCACGACCGCGACGAAATCGCGCTTCAGCTCGCCGCGATCGAAGGCCTCCTGCACGGCTTCCTGCGAATCGAACACGATCGCGGGCGCCGTCACCTTGCGGTGCTCGGGCGCGACCGCCGAAATCTTGATCACGCCGCGGCCGAGCCGGCCCTGCATCAGGCGCAGGCCGCCGTCCGGCTGGAACGGGTCGCGGATGCCGCGCAGCACCTTCGTGTCGTGGCTCTCGGCCGCGCCGTCGACCCACGTCAGCTTGCCGTCGATCAGCTTCGGCTCCTTCGTGTAGTGCGACAGGCCCTTGCCCGCGACGGTCGTCACGTCTTCATGCAGCAGCCCGCCTTCGAGCAGGTTGCGCACCAGGAAGGCCACGCCGCCCGCCGCGTGGAAGTGGTTCACGTCGGCCTTGCCGTTCGGGTAGATCTTCGCGAGCAGCGGCACGACGGCCGACAGTTCGTCGAAGTCGTTCCAGTCGATCAGGATGCCGGCCGCGCGCGCGATCGCGACGAGGTGCAGCGTGTGGTTGGTCGAGCCGCCCGTCGCGAGCAGCGCGACGATCCCGTTGACGATCGCCTTCTCGTCGATCACATGGCCGATCGGCGTGTAGTGGCCGCGTTCGACGGTCAGGTCGAGCACGCGGCGCGCGGCCTCGGCCGTCAGCGCGGTGCGCAGCGGCGTGTGCGGATGAACGAATGCCGAGCCCGGCAGGTGCAGCCCCATCAGCTCCATCAGCATCTGGTTGCTGTTCGCGGTGCCGTAGAACGTGCAGGTGCCGTGGCCGTGATACGCGGCCGATTCGGCTTCGAGCAGTGCGTCGCGGCCGACCTGGCCGGTCGCGAACTGCTGGCGGATCTTCGCCTTGTCGTCGTTCGACAGGCCGCTCGTCATCGGGCCGGCCGGCACGAAGATCGTCGGCAGGTGGCCGAACTGCAGCGCGCCGATCAGCAGGCCCGGCACGATCTTGTCGCAGATGCCGAGGCAGAGCGCCGCGTCGAACATGTTGTGCGTGAGCGCGATCGCCGTGCCCATCGCGATTGCCTCGCGCGAGAACAGCGACAGCTCCATCCCCGGGTTGCCCTGCGTGACGCCGTCGCACATCGCCGGCACGCCGCCCGCGAACTGCGCGACGCCGCCGTTCTCGCGCGCGGCCGCCTTGATGATCTCGGGGAAATCCTTGTACGGCGCGTGCGCGGACAGCATCTCGTTGTACGAGGACACGATGCCGATGTTCGGCTCGCGGATCGCCTTGATCGAGAACTTGTCGTTGCCCTCGAGGCCCGCGAAACCGTGCGCGAGGTTCGCGCACGACAGCGCGCCGCGTGCCGGGAACTTGCCCTGCGCGCCGTCGATGCGCTGCAGATAGGCGGAACGGGTCGATTGGCTGCGGGCGATCACGCGTTCGGTGACCTTCGCCAGAGTGGGGTGCAGCGATGTCATGCTGGGCGCTCCTGTATGCCGGCCGACACCGGCGGTTGGAATCGTGGGGACGATCGAGTGCATCGAACGAACGAAGCCAGTCTAGTAGAAAAACTACAAGCGCGCAATGTCGATCCGCATGCGCGCAACCCCTACTCCCGCCACCAGCAAGGCTTTACCTAGTGAAAACCCTAATCGTCGGCATCCCACACGCGATGAAACACCGACGAATCAGCTAGTAATTCCATGTAGATTTTCTACAATTCGATTGCGATACACTCGCTCATCCGAACCCGATTTCTGCCCGCCCGTCCCATGCTGCCCCGCATTGAAGCGATCCGCGCCGAGTTGCGCCCGTCCGAGCGCAAGCTCGCCGACTACATCCTCGCCGCGCCGCGCGAGGTGCTCGACCTCGCGATGACCGAGCTGTCGACGCGCGCGGGCGTCAGCCAGCCGACGATCGCGCGGTTCTGCCAGGCGCTCGGCTGCAGCGGTTTCCGCGAATTCAAGATCCGGCTCGCGCAGAGCGTTGCGCCGGGCGTGTCGTCGGTCTATCGCGACGTCGAGCCCGACGAACCGGCGCCCGGCATCATCGGCAAGGTGTTCGACCGCACGATCGGCGCGCTGATCGAGGTGCGCAACAGCCTGTCGGCCGGCAGCGTCGCCGAAGCGATCGCGCTGCTGTCGAACGCATCGCGGATCGAGTTCTACGGCGCCGGCGGCTCCGGCATCGCCGCGCAGGACATCCAGCACAAGTTCTTCCGGCTCGGCGTGCCGAGCGTCGCGTATTCCGACCCGCACACGTTCTCGATGTCGTCGGCGCTGCTCGGGCCGCACGACGTCGTCGTCGCGATCTCGAACACCGGCCGCACGCGCGACATCGTCGACGCCGCGCGCTCCGCGCTCGCGTGCGGCGCGAAAGTCGTCGCGATCACGCAGAGCCATTCGCCGCTCGCGAAGCTCGCGACGGTGAGCCTCGCGTCGAACGTCGCGGAGGAAACCGACGTGTTCTCGCCGATGACGTCGCGGATGTCGCATCTCGCGATCGGCGACATCCTCGCGGTCGGCGTCGCGCTGTCGCGCGGCCCCGCGCTCATGGAACGGGTCGGCCGCGCGAAGGAGGCGATCACGCGCCGCCGGATCGACGACGGCACGAAGGATTGAGCAGGCGGCAGGCAGAGCGCACGTAAACGACGAACGGCGCCCCGAGGGGCGCCGTTGCGCAGGGCTCCGCACCGGCAACCGCGCCGGCCGCGCCGCTCAAAACGGCTTGATCACGACCAGCGCGACCGCCGCGAGCATGCCGAGCACCGGCAGCTCGTTGAACACGCGATACCACTTGTCGGTGCGGCGGTTCTCGCCACGCTCGAACACCCGCAGCAGGTGCCCGCAATAGGCGTGATAGACGATGAGCAGCAGCACGACCGTCACCTTCGCGTGGATCCAGCCCTGCCCCTGCCCGATGCCGATCGAGAGCCACAGCCACAACCCGCAGGCCAGCGCCGGCACCGCGATCATCGTCATGAAGCGGAACAGCTTGCGCGCCATCAGCAACAGGCGCCGCACGGCGGCCGGATCGGTTTCCATCGCCAGGTTCACGTAGATGCGCGGCAGGTAGAAGAGCCCCGCGAACCACGCGGCGATCAGTACGATATGGAACGTCTTGACCCAGAGCATCGCCATCGGTTGTGTGCCTCGCTTGTTATTGGCGGCCTTCGCCGTGCCCGAGCACGACGTACTTCAGCGACGTCAGCCCTTCCAGGCCGACGGGGCCGCGTGCGTGCAGCTTGTCGTTCGAGATGCCGATTTCCGCGCCGAGGCCGAATTCGAAACCGTCCGCGAAACGCGTCGACGCGTTGACCATCACGCTCGCCGAATCGACTTCGCGCAGGAACCGCATCGCGCGGTCGTGATCCTCGGTGACGATCGCATCCGTGTGATGCGAGCCGTAATGGTTGATGTGCTCGATCGCGGCATCGAGGCCGTCGACGACCTTGATCGCGAGCACCGGCGCGAGATACTCGGTGTGCCAGTCTTCCTCGGTGGCATCGACGAGCGGGCCGACGCCCGCATCGGCGAGCACCGCGCGCGCGGCCGCATCGACGCGCAGCTCGACCTGCTTGTCGCGATACAGCTTGCCGAGCGGCGGCAGCAGCGTCGCCGCGACACCGCTCGCGACGAGCAGCGTCTCCATCGTGTTGCAGGTGCCGTAGCGGTGCGTCTTCGCGTTGTCGCAGACGGTCAGCGCCTTTCCGAGGTCGGCGCGATCGTCGACGTACACGTGGCAAATGCCGTCGAGGTGCTTGATCATCGGCACGCGCGCCTCGTTGATCAGGCGCTCGATCAGGCTCTTGCCGCCGCGCGGCACGATCACGTCGACGTATTCGGTCATCGTGATCAGCTTGCCGACCGCCGCGCGATCGGCCGTCGCGACGACCTGCACCGCGTCCTGCGGCAGGCCGGCGGCTTCGAGCCCTTCGCCGATCAGCTTCGCGAGCGCCGCGTTCGACTCGAGCGCTTCGGAGCCGCCGCGCAGGATCGTCGCGTTGCCCGACTTCAGGCACAGCGCGGCCGCGTCGATCGTCACGTTCGGGCGCGATTCGTAGATGATGCCGATCACGCCGAGCGGCACCCGCATCTGGCCCACCTGGATTCCGCTCGGGCGGTACTTGAGGTTGCCGATCTCGCCGATCGGATCGGCCAGCGACGCCACCTGGCGCAAGCCCTCGACCATCGTCTTCAGCGCCTTGTCCGACAGCGTCAGGCGATCGACGAACGCTGCATCGAGCCCCTTTTCACGGGCACGGGCGACATCGCGGGCATTTGCGTCCTTCAGTGCCTGCGCGTCGCGTTCGATCGCGCGCGCCACGGCGTCGAGTGCCGCGTTCTTCGCGGCCGTGCTGGCGCGCGCCATCGCGCGGGAAGCGTGCCGGGCGCGACGGCCCAGGTCGGTCATGTACTGATCGATATCCATCGTGTGACTCGAGAAGCGCGCCGCGCTGGGCGGCATGAATTCGTGGGGAAGCGTGGACGGCGGCCGGAGAGCCGCGCCCGTGATCGAAACATTGTATGCGGGTTGCGCAGCGCGCGCTGAAGGCCCGGACGGGACCTAGCGTCGCACGCGACCCGCGGTCGGCGGTCGCTCGCCGCGGGCACCGGCCACCGTCATCGCGAGCTGGAACAGCCCGTCCCACGGATCGGGCGGCGGTTCGTCCTGCGTGCGGCGGCCCGGCACGACGGCCGTGAGCCCCTTGACCTGCCGGTCGAGCTTCGCGGCAAACGCGAGTGCCTTCTCGAGCACGGCTTCCGACACCCGGTTCAGCGCGGGGCCGATCAGCCGCTCGCGCGGCCCCCATACGCGGTTCTCGCGCAGCAGCGTCGCCAGCGGCTTGCCGGCCGTCGTGCCGCGCTTGATCCGCAGCAGCGTGCGCAGTTCCTCGACGACGGCCCACATCACCAGCACGATCGCCTCGCCCTCGCCCTTCAGCCCGTCGATCATCCGCGCGAGCCGCGCGGCGTCGCCGGCGAGCATCGCTTCGTTCAGCTTGAAGACGTCGTAACGCGCGACGTTCAGCACCGCGTCGTGCACCTGTTCGAACGACAGCGCGCCCTGCGGATACAGCAGCCCGAGCTTCTGGATTTCCTGGTGCGCGGCGAGCAGGTTGCCTTCGACGCGCTCGGCGATGAACTGCAGCGCGCGCCGCCCGTCCTCGCCGGGCGCGGCGCGCTGGCCCTGCATCGCGAGACGCTGGCCGATCCAGTTCGGCAGCTGCGCGCGGTCGACCGGATCGATCTTCAGCGCGACGCCGCCGTTCTGCAGCGCGGTAAACCAGGCGGATTTCTGCGTGGCCGCGTCGAGGCGCGGCAACGTGACGAGCATCAGCGCGTCGGGGTTGGGCGTGGCCGCGAGCGTCTTCAGTGCGTCGGCGCCTTCCTTGCCGGGCTTGCCCGACGGAATGCGCAGCTCGATCAGCTGGCGCTCGCCGAACAGCGACATCGCCTGGGTCGCGCCGAGCAGCACGCTCCAGTCGAAACCGCGCTCGACCGTATGCACCGAACGCTCGGTGAAGCCGGCCGCGCGTGCGGCCGCACGAATGCGGTCGCACGCCTCCTGCGCGAGCAGCGGCTCGTCGCCGTACACGGTATAGAACCCGGCCAACCCCTTCGCGAGGTGCGGCTCCAGTGCATCAAGTCGCAATTGCATCGGTGCGTATGCCGTCGATCAGAGCGGCGGCGGCGGCAACGGCGCGCGCGGCGCGACGCCCGGCACCACGTCTTCCGGCGCCGGTGTCAGCGAGTGGACGATCGCGAGACGCCGCATCAGCTGGTCGACCGCGTCGTTCTGCATGTCGCCGTACAGGATGTCGGCTTCCTGCGCCTTCGCGTTCGTGTACTGGTCGCTGTACGTCATCGCGCGGTTCAGCGCGATCGCGCTCGGCGGGATCAGCACGGTGCCGTCCTTGCTCGTGAGCGTGTAGGTCAGCGTATAGAACAGTGCGTATTCCTGCGCCGAGCCGTACTTGTTGAGCGTCAGCGTATTCTGACCGCGCGACTCCGACATGCGCAGCACGGCGTCGGCGTCGTCCGCCGACTTGACGATCTTCGTGTCGCTGCCGGCCTCGACGAGGCGCACGAAGCGCGCCTCGACCGGCGCCGGCGCGCCGACGATCAGCAGGTGCTTGAACGCGTAGTCCTGCTGGCCGCGCAACTGGAAGCCGCATGCCGACAGCGCGACCGCGCTGCCGACGGCGAGCATCAAAAACGATCTGCGGATCACCTTCGCTCCTTCTGGGTACGTCCGACGGCCGGCGGCCGTCAGACGACGATGTTCACGAGGCGGCCCGGCACGACGACGATCTTCTTCGCCGGCTTGCCGTCGCTGAACTTCGCGAACGCTTCGTCGGCCACCGCCGCAGCTTCGATCGCCTCGCGGCTCGCGTCCTTCGCGATCTTCAGCGCGCCGCGCACCTTGCCGTTCACCTGCAGTACGAGTTCGATCTCGGCCTGCTCGAGCGCGGCCTCGTCGACCTTCGGCCACGGTGCGTCGAGCAGCGGGCCGAATTCGTCCGCATAGCCGAGCGCCTTCCACAGCTCGAACGTGACGTGCGGCACGACCGGGTACAGCACGCGCAGCAGCACGCCGTACGTTTCGCGCAGCACGCCGGGCGTCGCGCCCTTCGCGCCGTCGATCGCGTTCAGCATCTTCATCGCGGCCGACACGACCGTGTTGTATTGCAGGCGCTGGTAATCGAAATCGGCCTGCTTCAGCACGCTGTAGATTTCGCGGCGCAGCGCCTTGTCGGCTTCGCCGAGCGCGGCCGCATCGAAGCCCGCGCGCGCGGCGAGCGCTTCACGGTTCGTCGCACCGAAGCTCCACACGCGGCGCAGGAAGCGGCTCGCGCCCTCGACGCCCGCACCCGACCATTCGAGCTGCTGCTCGGGCGGCGCGGCGAACATCGTGAACAGGCGCGCGGTGTCGGCGCCGTACTGGTCGATCAGCACCTGCGGATCGACACCGTTGTTCTTCGACTTCGACATCTTCTCGATGCCGCCGAGCACGACCGGCTGGCCGTCCGTGTTCAGCGTCGCGCCGACCGGGCGGCCCTTGTCGTCGTGCGTGACCGTCACGTCGGCCGGGTTGTACCAGGTCTTCTTGCCGGAAGCGTCTTCACGGTAGAACGTCTCGTTCAGCACCATCCCCTGCGTGAGCAGGTTCTTCGCCGGCTCGCCGAACTTCACGAGGCCGAGGTCGCGCATCACCTTGGTCCAGAAGCGCGAATACAGCAGGTGCAGGATCGCGTGCTCGATGCCGCCGATGTACTGATCCATCGGCATCCAGTAGTCGGTGCGCGCGTCGACCATCGTGTCGGCGTCCGGCGCCGTGTAGCGCGAGAAGTACCACGACGAATCGACGAAGGTGTCCATCGTGTCGGTTTCGCGCTTCGCGGCCGCGCCGCACTTCGGGCACGAACAGTTCAGGAACGCTTCCGACTTCGCGAGCGGGTTGCCCGAGCCGTCCGGCACGAGGTCTTCCGGCAGCACGACGGGCAGGTCCTGCTCGGGCACCGGCACGTCGCCGCACGACGGGCAGTGAATGATCGGGATCGGCGTGCCCCAGTAGCGCTGGCGCGACACGCCCCAGTCGCGCAGGCGCCACGTGACCTGCTTGTCGCCGAAACCGCCGGCGTTCAGGTCGGCCGCGACCGCGTCGACGGCTTCCGTGTAGCGCAGGCCGTCGTACTTGCCGCTGTTCACGCAGACCGCGGTTTCCTTGTCGCCGTACCACTCCTGCCATGCGTCGAGCGAGTACGTCTGCCCTTCGCTCGCGATCACCTGCTTGATCGGCAGGTCGTATTTCTTCGCGAACGCGAAATCGCGCTCGTCGTGGCCCGGCACGCCCATCACCGCGCCTTCGCCATAGCTCATCAGCACGTAGTTGCCGATCCACACCTCGACCGGCTCGCCGGTCAGCGGGTGCGTGACCGAGAAGCCGGTCGCGACACCCTTCTTCTCCATCGTCGCGACGTCGGCCTCGGCGACCCCGCCGCGCTTGCATTCGTCGATGAACGCGAGCAGCTCGGGCTTGTCCTGCGCGAGGCGCGTGGCCAGCGGATGCTCGGCCGCGATCGCGCAGAACGTGACGCCCATGATGGTATCGGCGCGGGTCGTGAACACGCGCAGCAGTTTCTTCTCGCCGTCGAGTTCGTACGGGAAGCCGAAGTTCACGCCGAAGCTCTTGCCGATCCAGTTCTGCTGCATGATCTTCACGCGCTCGGGCCAGCCGAGGCCGTCGAGGTCGTTCAGCAGCTCATCCGCGTACTGCGTGATGCGCAGGTAGTACATCGGGATCTCGCGCTTCTCGACGAGCGCGCCCGAGCGCCAGCCGCGGCCGTCGATCACCTGCTCGTTCGCGAGCACGGTCTGGTCGACCGGGTCCCAGTTCACGGTGCCCGTCTTCTTGTACGCGATGCCCTTCTCGAGCATCTTCAGGAACAGCCACTGGTTCCACTTGTAGTAGTCCGGCTTGCACGTCGCGATCTCGCGCGACCAGTCGATCGCGAGGCCCATCGACTGCATCTGGCCCTTCATGTAGTCGATGTTGTCGTAGGTCCACTTCGCGGGCGGCACGCCGTTCGCCATCGCGGCGTTCTCGGCCGGCATCCCGAACGCGTCCCAGCCCATCGGCATCAGCGTGTTGTAGCCGTTCATCCGCAGATAGCGGTACATCACGTCGTTGATCGTGTAGTTGCGCACGTGACCCATGTGCAGCTTGCCGGACGGGTACGGCAGCATCGACACGCAGTAGAACTTCGGCTTCTGCGAATCTTCCTGCGTCTTGTAGGCATCGGCTGCGCGCCAGTCGCCCTGGGCGGCGGCTTCGACGTCGGCGGGTACGTATCTCTCGTGCATGGTGTGGTTCGGACTAGGCTTTAAGCGGCGCGACGGCGCGCGCAGGAGTGGATCGAAAATCGTGCTTGCCCGGCGGACCTGCAGGTTCGCTGTTGCCGGACCTGTTCACGGTTTCCGGGAATTTTCCGGGCAACCCGCGGCATGCCCGGGTAGCCTGGAAAATTCCGGGTTACCTGAAAAGAGCCTGCCAACCGGGAAAAACGTTGATTATACCGCCCGCGCCGGCCCATTCGACCGGTCTTGCGGCGTGCGGCCCGATCCCGTGCCAGGGACGGGCCCGCCGGCTCCGCTCAGCGGTTGGCCGGCACGGCAGGCGCCGCCGCGGCACCGCCCGCCTGCGGCGGCACGTCGGTCACGAAGCCGATCCGCGTGAGGCCGGCGGCCTGCGCGGCGC
>NZ_ASSI01000058.1:0-7858 GCF_000466765.1 Burkholderia sp. AU4i
CGGCTCGATGGTCGTCGACATCGGCGGCGGGACGACGGAAGTCGCGGTGATCGCGCTCGGCGGCATCGTCTACCGCGAGGCGATCCGCGTCGGCGGCAACCAGTTCGACGCGGCGATCGTCAACCATGTCCGCAACCTGTATGGCGTGCTGCTCGGCGAGCAGACGGCCGAGCACGTGAAGCAGTCGATCGGCTCGGCCACCAGCGCGGTGCCGCGCAGGTCGACGCGCGCGGTCGGGCGCAGCGTCGGCGACGGCCTGCCGCGCTCGATCGAGCTGTCCAACCACGACGTGGCGGACGCGCTGGTCGCGCCGCTCAAGCAGGTGATCGGCGCGGTGAAGTCGGTGCTGGAGAACGCGCCGGCCGAGCTCGTGACCGATATCGCGAATCGCGGCGTGGTGCTGACGGGCGGCGGCGCGCTGCTCGCGGATCTCGAGCGCCTGCTGTACGACGAGACGGGCCTCGTCGCCCGGATCGCCGACGAGCCGGCCACCTGCGCGGTGCGCGGCGCCGGCGAGGCGATGGGGCGGCTCGCGATGTGCCCGGTCGACTGATTCGGGCTGGGCCGTGCATCGCGGTACGGTCATTCACGTTTCTTCGATCTCCGTAGATCTCCACAGGTTTTCCCTTTCCAGTTGCCTGCCCGCTTCGCCGGGCACGCTGCTCCGGTCGACTTGACGGGAGGCCGGCCATCGTTCGGCATCGGTCCGCCGCGTGGACACCCGAACGCGCACCGTGCTAGCGTTACGCGCCCGCGCGGGGCCGGGCACGCCGAAATGTCCGGCGAGCCCGACGAGTCCGACGACCTGAGAGACCGAAAACCTTGAAAAACCGTACCAAACGGGGCTTCTTCGCCCGAACGGGCCGCCTGCTGGCCATCGTTACCTGCCTGTGGATCGTCGCAGCCGTTGCGCTCGTCGCGCACGGGCTGCGGATGCCGAGCGAGCCGGCCGACGTTGCCGTGATCTTCGGCAATGCGCTCGACGCGACCGGCGCGCCGAAGCCCGTACTCGCCGCCAGGCTCGATGTCGGCGTGCGCTGCTACCGCACGGGGCAGTGCCCGGCGTTCCTGGTCAGCGGCGCGATCGACGGCCCCGGGCTGAACGAGGCGACCGCGATGCGCGACTATCTGGTGGCGCGCGGCGTGCCGGCCGACCGGATCGCGGTGGACGACCAGGGCGACAACACGCTCGCGACGGCGCAGCACACGCTCGCTTACCTGCAGGCGCACCGCGTGTCGCGTGTGCTGATCGTCAGCCAGTTCTACCACCTCGCGCGGGCGCGGCTCGCGTTCGAGCGCGTCGGCATCGCGCGGGCGAACATCTCCGCCGCGTACCCGGCCCGTTTCCAGTTGCGCGACATCTATTCGAGCTGGCGCGAAGTGCCGGCCTACGCGGTGTATGCGGTGCGGTTGTGGGTGAACCCCGATGCGCGGCCCGTCTCGTTCCGGCCGATGCTTTATCTGATACGGCTGTTTTCGTCACGCGGTGCGGATTTTCCGGTCGACGCGTGACGAACATCGACTAACCCTGGACATCCTGGACGTTTCGTCTGACGAATAACGGCGGGCGGATTATCGTGTGTCGATACTTCCCGCGCATGTGGATATTGCGTTGCAAAAAAATTCGGCCGTGATAATCGCTTGGATATCCGTGTTTTCACGGATGCGTCATTTTCGCTGCTGTAAATAAATATCCGGGAAATTGACAAAAAAGGAATGCCGATTTACCTGTCTGACGCGTCCCGATAAGTAAAAAATGCGTGCCCGCCGGACCTCGATCAAATGGGGAAAAGATCGACTGGAAAAGCCTGTTTTTTTGATATAGCCTTGTCTGACAAAAGCAGGGCGGTGATCAAATCAACCAGAAAATCGCTGCAGAAAAACAGGGGCCATCGACATGTCATTCGACTAGTTTCACGCCTGCCTTCCCGGGCCAATTAAAGATACGTCCATGAATTAACCGACGTCGCATCGCGACAGGCGGCGTGGATGCTTTTGTCCGCGATTTTCTGCTGCCGGCCGTTCGATTTCACGGTAATACCAATTCCAATAACGAGGGAAAGCATGAATCTTGCGCGTTCGAAAAAAGCCGGCGAACCGTTTCCGAGATTGCTGTTGCCGACGGGCGTTTTCCTGGCGTTGTCCGGCGCCGGTATCGTGCCCGCCCAGGCGACCTGCAGCACGGCGGGCACGACGGTGACCTGCTCCGGGGTCGCCAACCCGCTTGCGCCGAGCTATGCGAACAGCGCGAACAACGTCCAGGCCACCGTCAATCCCGGCGCGAGCGTGGGCGTTCTGCTCGGCGTCGGCGGCACCGCGATGTCGCTGACCGGCAACGGCGTCAGGCTGACCAACAACGGCACGATCGACCCGTCCGCACTCGGCTCGGGCCTCGGCGTGCTGTCGAGCGGGGCAGTGGTCGGCAATGCGTCCGCGAGCGCGAACACCACGGTCGTCAACAACGGCACGATGAACGGCTCGACCGGCGTGGCGATCAGCGGCGTGACGGGCATGGCGCTGTCGGTCCAGAACGGCACGGGCGGTACGTCGACGATCAACAACACCGGCACGATCGGCTCGAACCCGCTGGTCGGCGCGATCCTCGTCGGCGCGGACGCGCCCGTGGTGGCTGCGTACGGCGGCGCCACGGTCAACATGACGAACAGCGGGACGATCAACGGCCGCGTGTCGCTCGGCTCGAACGGCACGCCCGGCCAGGGCAATACGTTTACCAACTCGGGCACGATCAACGGCGGCGTGTCGATGGGCGCGAACAGCACCAACACGTTCAATGCCGTGACGGGTTCGTCGGTCAACGCTGCGGGCGGCACCGGCGGCGGGTTCAACATCACGATCGGCCCGAACACGATCAACGTGGCGGCGACGGGAACGGTCGACGGCGGCGCGGGCGGCAACAACACGCTCAACCTGCAGCAGGGCACCAGCGCGAACGGCACGATCGCGGTCAACAACTACGTCAACTTCAATCACGTCGACGTCCAGAGCGGCAACTGGACGATCAACGGCGCGTCGACCGCGCAGGACACGACGCTGGCGGGCGGCGTCGCGATCATCGGCGACAACGCGTCGCTCGGCACCGGTAACGTCACGGCCAACGGCGGCGCGCTGCAGGCGGGTGCCGCGGGGCTCAACGTCGCCAATACCGTGACGCTCGGCACGGGCGGGCTGACGGTGCAGGGCGCGACCGGGCTCACGCTGTCGGGCGCGGTGACGGGCGGCGGCGCGCTGACGAAGAACGACGGCGGCACGCTGACGTTGAACGGCGCGAACAGCTATACGGGCGGCACGAACCTGAACGGCGGCGGCATCGTCGTCGGCAACAACGGGGCGCTCGGCAGCGGTGCGCTGAACGTCAACGCCGCGGCCTCGCTCGACTCGAGTGCGAACACGACGCTCGGCAACAACGTCAATCTCGCCAACAGCAGCACGCTGACGGTCGGCGGCAGCAACAATCTCGGGCTGGCCGGCACCATCAGCGGCAACGGCGGTCTCGTGAAGAACGGCGCGGCGACCACGACACTAACGGGCGCGAACACCTACACGGGCGGCACGACGATCAATGCCGGCACGCTCGCGGTGGGCGCGGGCGGCAGCCTGGCGGCGACCGGTGCGGTGAACCTGGCGAACGCGGGTGCGACGCTCGACCTGAGCGCCGCGACGAGCGCTCAGGCGATCGGCGCGCTGGCGGGCTCGGCCGGTACCAGCGTGAACCTCGGCGGCAATTCGCTGACGCTGAACGGCACCACCAATGCGACGTACGCCGGCTCGATCGGCGGCTCGGGCGGCATCACGCTCTCCGGCAGCGGCACGCAGACGCTGACGGGCACGAACGTGTACTCGGGCGGCACGAACCTGAACGGCGGCAACCTCGCGGTCGGCAGCAATACGGCGCTCGGCATCGGCGCGGTGAACGTCAACGGCTCGTCGTCGCTCGACGCGACCGCCAACGTATCGCTCGCGAACAATGTCAACGTCGCCACCGGCACGACGCTGACGCTCGTCGGCAGCGCCGATGTCGACCTGAACGGCACGGTCTCGGGCGGCGGCGGTCTCGTGAAGAACGGCGCGGCGACCGTGACGCTGTCCGGCGCGAACAACTACGCCGGCGGCACGACGCTGAATGCCGGCGGCCTGGTGCTCGGCAACAACTCGGCACTCGGCACGGGTGCGTTGACCGTCGGCGGCGCGGCGACGCTCGATACGAGCGCGAACCTGTCGGTCAACAACGCCGTCAACCTCGCCACCAGTTCGACGCTGACACTGGGCGGCAGCCATGCGCTCACGCTGAGCGGCGGCATTTCCGGCGCGGGCGCCCTCGTGAAGGACGGCGCGGCGACCACGACGCTGACGGGGACGAACACCTACACCGGCGGCACGACGATCAATGCCGGCACGCTCGCGGTGGGTGCGGGCGGCAGCCTGGCGGCGACCGGCGCGGTGAACCTGGCCAACGCGGGTGCAGCGCTCGACCTGAGCGCCGCGACGAGCGCGCAGACGATCGGCGGGCTGTCGGGGGTGGCCGGGACGAACGTCAACATGGGCGGCAACGGGCTGACGCTGGGCGGGACGGCCAGCGGCACGTTCAGCGGCGCGATCGGCGGCACGGGCAGCCTGACGCTAGCCGGCACCGGCACGCAGACGCTGAACGGCGCAAGCACCTACTCGGGCGGCACGAACCTGAACGGCGGCAGCAGCGTCGTGCTCGGCAACAATGCGGCGCTCGGCACCGGCACGCTGAACGTCGGCGGCGCGGCGACGCTCGACACGAACACGAGCCTGTCGGTCAACAACGCGGTCAATCTTGGCAACGGTTCGACGCTGACGCTCGGCGGTAGCAACGCGCTCACGCTGAGCGGCGGCATTGCCGGCGCGGGCGGTCTCGTGAAGAACGGCGCGGCGACCACGACACTGACGGGCGCGAACACCTACACCGGCGGCACGACGATCAACGCCGGCACGCTCGCGGTGGGCGCGGGCGGCAGCCTGGCGGCAACCGGCGCGGTGAACCTGGCCAACGCGGGCGCGGCGCTCGACCTGAGCGCCGCGACGAGCGCGCAGACGATCGGCGGGCTGTCGGGGGGGGCCGGGACGAACGTCAACATGGGCGGCAACGGGCTGACGCTCGGCGGGACGGCCAGCGGCACGTTCAGCGGCGCGATCGGCGGCACGGGCAGCCTGACGCTGGCCGGCACCGGCACGCAGACGCTGAACGGCGCAAGCACCTACTCGGGCGGCACGAACCTGAACGGCGGCAGCAGCGTCGTGCTCGGCAACAACTCGGCACTCGGCACGGGCACGCTGAACGTCGGCGGTGCGGCGACGCTCGACACGAACACGAGCCTGTCGGTCGACAACGCGGTCAATCTCGGCAACGGTTCGACGCTGACGCTCGGCGGCAGCAACGCGCTCACGCTGACCGGCGGCATCGCCGGCGCGGGCGCTCTCGTGAAGGACGGCGCGGCGACCACGACGTTGACGGCCGCGAACACCTACACGGGCGGCACGACGATCAACGCCGGCACGCTGGCGCTCGGTGCCGGCGGCAGCCTCGCGGCGACGGGCACGGTGAACGTGGCCGGCGCGGGCGCGGCGCTCGACTTGAGCGCCGCGACGGGTGCGCAGACGATCGGTGCACTGAGCGGCGTGGCCGGCTCGGCCGTGAATCTCGGCACGAACGGCCTGACGCTGAGCGGGACAGCCAGCGGCAACTTCGGCGGCACGATCGGCGGCACCGGCGGCCTGACCGTGGCCGGCACGGGCACGCAAACGCTGTCCGGCACGAACACCTACACGGGCGGCACGACGATCAATAGCGGCAGCACGCTGGCGCTCGGCGCGGGCGGCAGCCTCGCGGCGACCGGTACGGTGGACCTCGCCGGTGCGGGCGCGACGTTCAACCTCAGCGGCGCGTCGGGTTCGCAAACGATCGGCGCGCTGACCGGTGCGGCGAATACGAATGTGGATCTTGGCGCGAACGGGCTGACGTTGAGCGGCAACGGCAATCACGCGTTCGGCGGGACGATCGGCGGCACGGGCAGCGTGACGTTCGCGGGCGCCGGCACGCAAACGCTGACGGGTGCGAATACGTACACGGGCGGCACGACGATCAACGGCGGCAGCACACTCGCGCTCGGCGCGAACGGCAGCCTGGCGTCGAGCGGTGCCGTGAACCTTGCCGGCGCAGGCGCGACGTTCAACCTGAGCGGCGCGTCGAGCCCGCAAACGATCGGCGCGTTGAACGGCGCGGCAAATACGAACGTGGATCTTGGCGCGAACGGGCTGACGCTGAGCGGCACGGCCAGCGGCACCTTCGGCGGCGTGATCGGCGGCACGGGCAGCGTGACGTATGCGGGTACCGGCACGCAAACGCTGACGGGTGCGAATACGTACACGGGTGGCACGACGATCAACGCCGGCAGCACGCTGGCGCTCGGCGCGAACGGCAGCCTGGCGTCGGGTGGTGCCGTGAACCTTGCCGGCGCAGGCGCGACGTTCAACCTGAGCGGCGCGTCGGGTGCGCAAACGATCGGTGCATTGAACGGCGCGGCAAATACGAACGTGGATCTTGGCGCGAACGGGCTGACGCTGAGCGGCACGGCCAGCGGCAACTTCGGCGGGACGATCGGCGGCACGGGCGGCGTGACGTTCGCGGGCACCGGCACGCAGACGCTGACGGGTGCGAACACCTACACCGGCGGCACGACGATCAACGGCGGCAGCACGCTTGCGCTCGGCGCCAACGGCAGCCTGGCGTCGGGCGGTGCCGTGAACCTTGCCGGCGCAGGCGCGACGTTCAACCTGAGCGGCGCATCGGGCTCGCAAACCATCGGCGCGTTGAACGGCGCGGCGAATACGAACGTGGATCTTGGCGCGAACGGGCTGACGCTGAGCGGGACGGCCAGCGGCACGTTCGGCGGGACGATCGGCGGCACGGGCGGCGTGACGTATGCGGGCACCGGCACGCAGACGCTGACCGGCGCGAACACCTACACCGGCGGCACGACGATCAACGCCGGCAGCACGCTTGCGCTGGGCGCGAACGGCAGCCTGGCGTCGGGCGGTGCCGTGAACCTTGCCGGCGCAGGCGCGACGTTCAACCTGAGCGGTGCGTCGGGCTCGCAAACGATCGGCGCGTTGAACGGCGCGGTGAATACGAACGTGGATCTTGGCGCGAACGGGCTGACGCTGAGCGGCACGGCCAGCGGCACCTTCGGCGGCGTGATCGGCGGCACGGGCGGCGTGACGTACGCGGGCACCGGCACGCAGACGCTGACGGGTGCGAATACGTACACGGGTGGCACGACGATCAACGCCGGCAGCACGCTGGCGCTCGGCGCGAACGGCAGCCTCGCGTCGGGCAGCGCGGTGAGTCTCGCCGGCACGGGCGCGACGCTCAACCTCGGTGGCGCATCGGGTGCGCAGACGCTCGGCGTGCTGACCGGCGGTACCGGCACGAACGTGAACCTCGGTGCGAATACGCTGACGCTGAACGGCAGCGGCAACAACACGTTCGGCGGCGCGATCGGCGGCACGGGCAGCGTGACGTTCGCGGGTGCCGGCACGCAAACGCTGACCGGCGTGAACACCTACACGGGCGGCACGACGATCAACGGCGGCAGCACGCTGGCGCTCGGCGCGAACGGCAGCCTCGCGTCGGGCAGCGCGGTGAATCTCGCCGGCACGGGTGCGACGTTCGACGTGAGTGGCGCATCGGGCGCACAGACGTTTGGTGCGCTGAGCGGTGCGGTCGGCACGAACGTGAACCTTGGCGGCAACGCACTGACGTTGAACGGAAGCGGCGGGACATTCGGCGGGACGATCGGCGGCACGGGCAGCG
>NZ_ASSI01000059.1:0-7236 GCF_000466765.1 Burkholderia sp. AU4i
GATCGGCGGCACGGGCAGCGTGACGTTCGCGGGTGCCGGCACGCAAACGCTGACCGGCGCGAACACTTACACCGGCGGCACGACGATCAACGGCGGCAGCACGCTGGCGCTGGGGGCGGGCGGCAGCCTCGCGTCGGGTAGTGCGGTGAATCTCGCCGGCACGGGCGCGACGCTCAACCTCGGCGGCGCATCGGGCGCACAGACGCTCGGCGTGCTGACCGGCGGTACCGGCACGAACGTGAACCTCGGTGCGAATGGCCTGACGCTGAACGGCAGCGGCAACAACACGTTCGGCGGTGCGATCGGCGGCACGGGCAACGTGACGTTCGCGGGCGCCGGCACGCAGACGCTGACGGGCGCGAATACGTACACGGGCGGCACGACGGTCAACGGCGGCAGCACGCTGGCATTGGGTGCGGGCGGCAGCCTGGCGTCGGCGGGCGCGGTGAATCTCGCGGGCACGGGTGCGACGTTCGACGTAAGCGCCGCAACGGGCGCACAGACGATCGGTGCGCTGACCGGCACGGGCGGCACGAACGTGAACCTCGGCGCGAATGCGCTGACGCTGAACGGCAGCGGCAACAACACGTTCGGCGGGACGATCGGCGGCACGGGCGGCGTGACCGTTGCCGGTAGCGGCACGCAAACGCTGACGGGCGCGAACACGTACACCGGCGGCACGACGATCAACGGCGGCAGCACGCTCGCGCTGGGCGCGGGCGGCAGCCTCGCGTCGGCGGGCGCGGTGAATCTCGCGGGCACGGGTGCGACGCTCGACGTAAGCGCCGCGACGGGCGCGCAGACGATCGGCACGTTGAACGGTGCGACCGGCGCGACGATCAATCTCGGCGCCAACGCGCTGACGTTGAACGGCAGCGGCAACGGCACGTTCGGCGGGACGATCGGCGGTGCGGGCGGCGTGACGATCGCCGGCACCGGTGTTCAGACGCTGACGGGCGCGAACACGTACACGGGCGGCACCACGATCGCGGCCGGCGGTGCGCTGCAACTCGGCAACGGCGGCACGTCGGGCAGCATCGCCGGCAATGTCGTCGACAACGGCGCGCTGATCGTCAATCAATCCGGCAACGTGACGATTGCAAGCGTGCTGTCCGGCGCGGGCTCGCTGACGCAGGCCGGCAGCGGGCAACTGACGTTGACGGGCACCAGCACACTGAGCGGGCCGACCACGGTCAGCGCGGGCACGCTCGCCGTCAACGGGTCGCTCGGCCAGTCGACCGTCACCGTGCAGAACGGCGCGACGGTCACGGGCACCGGCACGATCGGCGGCCTCGTGGTGCAGGGCGGCGCGACGGCGGCCGCGTCGCAGCCGGGCGCGGCGCTGAACGTGGGCGGCAACGTCACGTTCCAGCCGGGCTCGACGTTCCAGGTCGCGGCGTCGCCGCAGCAAAGCGGCAGCCTCGCGGCAGGCGGCACGGCGACGCTGAACGGCGGCACCGTGCAGGTGCTCGCGAACCAGAGCGGCTACCAGCCGAGCACGACCTACACGATCGTGACCGCGGCGTCGGGCGTGCAGGGCGCGTTCAGCCAGGTGAATGCGAACTATGCGTTCCTGATGCCGACGCTCAGCTACGACCCGAATCACGTGTACCTGCGACTGGTCCAGAACGGCACGTCGCTGCCCGACGTCGCGACGACGCCCAACCAGCGCGCGGTCGCGGCCGCGCTCGGCGGGCTCGGCGCCGGCAATCCGCTGTACGACGCAGTCCTGACGACCGACGTGCCGACCGCACGCCGCGCATACGGGCTGCTCGACGGCGAACTGCAGGCGAGCCTGAAGAGCATGCTGCTGCTCGACAGCCGCTACGTGCGCGACGCGGTGACCGATCGCGTCCGCCAGGGCCTCGCGCCCGGATCGGGCCCGCTTGCCGCGCTGTCGTCGGGCGGTGCGGCGCTGTGCGGCGACAACACGGCCGGCGCGGTCGACCCGACGCTGCCGCCGGAACGCCGGATCGGTTCGCGCGAGGGCTGCTACGGCGGCACGCCTTATCAACCGGTGGTCTGGGGGCAGGCGTTCGGCGGCCGCAGCCGGCTCACCGGCGACGGCAACGCGTCGACGATCAACCGCAGCATGACGGGCTTCATCGCCGGTGCCGACATGGCGCTCAACGACAAGTGGCGTGCGGGCCTGGCCGCGGGCGTCACGCACAGCTCGCTCGACAACGCCCAGAGTTCGTCGGCGTCGGTGAACAGCTACTACCTGTCGCTGTACGGCGGCGCGCAGTACGGTGCGCTCGGCGTGCGCGGCGGCGCGTCGTACACGTGGTACCGGATCAACAGCGACCGCAATCCGGGTTTCGCGGGCTTCTCCGATCACGATTCGGCCGGTTACGACGCGAATTCGGCGCAGGTGTTCGGCGAAGTCGGCTACGCGCTGCCGGTCGGGCCCGTGGCGATCGAACCGTTCGCGGGCCTCGCGTATGTGAACCTGCATACCGACGGTTATACGGAAACGGGCGGCGCGGCCGCACTGCGTGCCGGCGGCGAGACGACCCACGTCGGCTTCTCGACGCTCGGCTTGCGCGCGGCGTCGCAGCTCGGCTCGATCGGGAGCGGCACGTTCACCGCGCGCGGGACGGTCGGCTGGCGGCATGCGTTCGGCAACGTGCGGCCGTCGTCGGCGTTCACGTTCGCGAACGGCGGCACGTCGTTCCAGGTGTCGGGCGTGCCGATTGCTCGCGACAGCGCCGTGCTCGAGGCCGGCATCGACGCGAACATCACGAAGCGCCTGACGCTCGGCCTCACGTACAGCGGCCAGTACGGCAGCGGCGTGCGCGACAACGCCATCCTCGGCAACATCCTGTGGAAATTCTGATCCGCACTTGATGTGCCTGCAAGCGACGCCAGGCGGCGACGGCAACGTCGCATGGCGTCGCGCTCTTTTCGTCGCTGCGCACGTTCCCCGTTCTGTCCTATCCTGTGCGAACCACGCGGCGCGCCACGCGCGTCGCGCTCGACACAGGAGCATCGATGCCGAATCACGCCGAAGCCACGACGACCCAGGCGCCGCAGGTTGCGCCAACTGCCCCGACCCACGCGTCGGGCCCCGCCTTCATCGCGCCCGAAGCCGATCCGCAGGCACTGGCGCGCAACAACCAGTACGTGCTGAAATCCGGCAACGCGTTCGTGGTCAGCGACGCGCTCGGCGACATCGGCGGTCATGACGACGGCCTGTTCGTCGACGACATGCGCGTGCTGTCGAAGTGGCGCCTGACGTTCGGCGGCCGCGCGCCGTCGCTGCTGTCGGGCGCGACGAGCGCCGACAACGCGTCGTTCACCGCCCACCTGACGAACCGCCCGCTGCCGCCGCTCGGCGGCCACGAAACGCCCGAGGGCGTGATCCACATCGAACGGATGCGCGTGCTCGCGGGCGACGTGCTTTACGAAGCGCTGACGCTGACGAACTACGGCTCGAGCGAGGCCGAGGTGCCGCTGTCGCTGTCGTTCGCGGCCGATTTCAAGGACATGTTCGAGGTGCGCGGCACCCAGCGCCCGAAGCGCGGCACCGTGGTGGCGCCGCGCGTCGACGCGGGCGCGGTGCGGCTGCGCTACGACGGCCTCGACAGCGTCGAGCGCAACGTGACCGTGCATTTCTCGCCGGCGCCCGACGCGCTGTCGGTCGACCGTGCCGATTACACGCTGACGATCGCCGCGCAGGCATGCGTGTCGATCTACCTGACCGTCGACGCGACGCTCGGCCCGGTGCATGAGGAAGGGCCGGGATGCGGCCGCGTCGCGCTGCGCACCGCGCTCGTCGGCGTGCACCGCGAAATGCGCGCGCGGCGCGAATCGATGGCGCGCGTGAACACCGGCAATCCGCTGTTCGATGCGTGGCTCGACCGTTCGCTCGCGGATCTCGGGCTGCTCACGACGCAGCTCGACACGGGGCCGTACCCGTATGCGGGCATTCCGTGGTTCTCGACGCCGTTCGGCCGCGACGCGGTCATCACGTCGTTGCAGATGCTCTGGCTGCAGCCGTCGCTCGCGCGCGGCGTGCTGCGGTTCCTGGCCGAGCACCAGGCGCGCGAGACTTCCGCATTCCGCGATGCGGAGCCCGGCAAGATCATGCACGAGTTCCGCCGCAGCGAGATGGCCGCGACGGGCGAGGTGCCGTTCGCGCTGTACTACGGCGGTGTCGATACGACGCCGCTGTTCATCGTGCTCGCGGGCGCGTATGTCGAGCGCACCGGCGACGATGCGCTGATCGACGAACTGTGGCCCGCGCTCGAGCGCGCCGCGCAATGGGTGATCGACAAGTGCGACCGCAATCCTTACGGATTGCTCGATTACCAGCGCACGTCGGAGCGCGGCCTCGCGAACCAGGGCTGGAAGGACAGCCACGATTCGGTGTTCCATGCGGACGGCCGCTTTCCGGATGGGCCGATCGCGCTCGTCGAAGTGCAGGCGTATGCGTGCGCGGCGCTCGATGCGATGTCGATGTGCTCGTACCGGCGCGGCCACGCGGCCGACGCCACGCGTTATGCGCTGCGCGCGAAGGCGCTGCGCGAGCAGGTCGACGCGCTGTTCTGGATGCCGGAAGGCGATTTCTACGGCATCGCGCTCGACGGTCATGGCGACCTGTGCCGCGTGTTCGCATCGAACGCGGGCCACCTGCTCGCGTTCGGGCTGCCCGACGCCGAGCGCGGCGCGGCGGTTGCCGGCGTGCTCGGCTCGGCGCTGTTCCAGACCGGCTGGGGCATCCGCACGCTGGCCGCCGGCCAGCCGCGCTTCAACCCGATGGCGTATCACAACGGCTCGGTGTGGCCGCACGACAATGCGCTGATCGCGCGCGGCCTCGCGCGCTATGGCGACAAGACGGCCGCGGTGAACCTGCTGCGCGCGCTGTTCGAGGCGGCGGTGAGTTTCGAGATGCGCTTGCCCGAGCTGTTCTGCGGGTTTCCGCGCCGGCGCGGCGAACCGCCGACCGCGTATCCGGTGGCCTGCCTGCCGCAAGCATGGGCGGCGGGCGCGCCGTTCATGATGCTGCAGGCCTGCCTCGGCGTGAGCATCGACGCGTCGCGTCACGAGGTGCGCGTCGAGCGTCCGGCGCTGCCGGAAGGCGTCGACTGGCTGCGGATCGACGCGTTGCGCGTCGGTGAGGAAACCGTGTCGCTCACGTTCCGCCGCGTCGACGGCCAGGTCGTCGCGTCGGCGGAGCAGCCGGGCCGCGTGAAGGTGGTCGCGGTGCTGTAGCGGCGCCGCGCGAACGTTGCGCGATGTCGCGCCACGTTCGCACGACGCGGCATAGAATCGTGACATGACCCTTGAACGATGGCGGAGGTAAACGATGACGACCGACAACCGGCCCGACGACGGCGAGCACAAGCTCGAGAATCTGGAAGCGGCGGTCGACCACCTGCACAAGTCGATCGAATCGCAGAGCATCGCGGTCGGCGCGGCGAAAGGCATTCTGTTCAGCCTGATCGAAACGCTCGGCGCGCTGATCGGCGATCCCGACCTGCCCGAGCACGCGCGCTCGGGTTACGAGGCGCTGCGCGACAAGGCGAGCGAACTGCGCGGCGGGCTTGACCGGCATTGATGCGCGGCTGGCGCCGGCGTTGGCCGAAAGGGCTGCGCCGGCGCTGCCCGATTCCGCAGTCGAAGCACAAAACCCCGTGCGCTCAATGAGTTAGGTGGCCGATGCGCAGGATATCCACAAGCTTGCCAACACAATCTGTGGAGAACCGTCCGACCCCGGGCCGGAGATGCGGCGCGTGCCGCGCGAAAGCGTGTGCGGTGCCACACGGTTGACCGCGCAAGGTCCTGGTATCGAATCCCCTTTTGTATCAGCGTGTTACGCGCCGCATCGGCGGGATATCCACAGGCTTGCCAACATATTCTGTGGATAACTCGCAATCGATTGCGTCGCGACAGTTGAGGATCGGGCCGCCGAGGAGCCCGCTCGCGAAGCCCGGTGCACACGGGCTGCCCGATGTCTGCGTCCGCACGCTAATTCGTGCGCGATCAACGGCTTAGGCCCCGGGTACCCAGGATATCCACATCCTTGCCAACACTTTCTGTGGACAAGCGGGGCCGTGTCATTCGGCCTGCGCCGCGGCGGCTGCTTCGGCCACGATCCAGTCGCGAAAGAGCGTCATTGCCGGCGTGAGCGGCTTCGACTTCAGCGAGGTGAGCCAGTAGCCGCCGGCGCGCACGTCGACGTCGAACGGCCGTGCAAGCAGGCCGAGCTGAAGTTCGCGTACGAACATGCATGCCGGCGCGAGCGCGACGCCCGCGCCCTGCATCGCGGCCTCGACCATCAGCCGCGACGAATCGAACACGGGCCCGTTGACCGCCCATGGCGCGAGCTGCGCGGCGTCGAACCAGCCGAGCCATTCGTCGGTGCGGTACGAGCGCAGCAGCGTTTCGTTCGCGAGATCGGCCGGTTGCGCGAGGCGTCGCGCGATGTCCGGCGCACACAGCGCGGTGAGCGGCGCGTCGAGCAGGTGCTCGTTGCGCGTCGCCGGCCAGCTGCCTTCCCCGAAGCGGATCGCGAAGTCGAGGCCCTCGGCGGCGAGATCGACGACGTTGTTGTTGGTCCGCAGCCGCAGCTCGACGAACGGGTGCGTATCGCCGAACTGCTTCAACCGTGGCATTAGCCAACCTATGGCAAAGGTGCCGACGACGCCGAGCGACAGCACCTCGTGGAAGCGCCCGCCGTCGAACTGCTTGAGCACCGTCTCGATGCGGCTGAACGCGTCGCTCAGCACGGGCAGCAGCGCGCGCCCCTCGTCGGTGAGCCCGAGGCCGCGCGGCAGCCGCGTGAACAGCGTGCAGCCGAGCCGCTCCTCGAGCGAGCGCACCTGCTGGCTGACCGCGGCCTGGGTCACGCTCAGCTCGAGGCCGGCGCGCGTGAAGTTCAGGTGGCGCGCCGACGATTCGAACGCGCGCAGGGCATTGAGCGGAAGATGAGGGCGGAGCTTGGTCATAAGATTTTCTTTTGTCAGCGCTCAATTATCGTTGCTTGTCAGGCAACCGTAAAGTCACGATAGTGCTGTCTCGGCGGCCGGCCGTTTTCACTATCGATTCGCCTCCATTCCATCACGAGACAACCGACATGACCTACTCATCGAAACGTCGAACCCTGTTGCTGGCCGCCGCGACGGCGCCGCTCGTTCTCACCGTCACCGCGTGCGCGTCGCGGCAGGCCGCCGCGCCCGACGAGGCAAACGTCGCAGCCGCGGCCGCTGCGGCGGCCGTGGCGCCTGCCGCCGC